>NZ_JAVRCA010000003.1:0-82569 GCF_034530995.1 Nostoc sp. DedQUE04
TAGTTTAGGGGTTGCCCTACGCAAAAATAGCTCGATGCCAGGAACCATAATTTAATAAAAACCCCCAAGCTCTGATCTGAGCTTGGGGGTTTTTTGTTTAGATAAGCAATCTTCAAGTTTGGACTTGCCAGTATTTATCCCATATAGGTTTATATCATGTTCGGGTGATTACTTGTAATAAAATCTATCAATGCAGGTTAGGTTGTAACTTGCTTAAGAGTAAGAGTACGGCAGTGAAACCCAATATCAACAAGGATAAAATTTTGGGTTTCGTTCCTCAACCCAACCTACTACGCACAACGACATTAGACTCCTACTATAGATAATGAAGCGATCGCGTCACACTTAAAGGCTTTATTAACTCCAGCAATTTTTGCTCAACAAAAATATTATAATTTGAACAGATTTGGATAGCTGATGGCTCCCCATTAGAAGCTTTATTTCGGGCCTTGGTATTGTTTTCAAAAATCAAATCTATTAATAAAAAAATGCCCCTTAAAATCGTTCAGAACTTTGATGGCAGTTTTACTCTTGAAGCACAAGCTCAAGAAACTCTATTCAATTTATTGACAAGCGTTGCTTTCTTAAACCAAATTTGCCAACAGTTGGGGTGTAAGCAACTTAAATTTACAGAATTACTCTTCCAGCCAGTTCCTTACAGCTTAACTACCACTAAAGGAATGCCAGCAGAATTTGAAAAATATCATGAATCTGATGAGTATATCATCGTCAATGTACCACCCAATTTCATGTTCAGTGCCAAGATTTTTAAACCCAGCCGCCTTTGTGCAATTTACCAAAAGTTGAGTAATTAATAATTTTAAAGATAATTTTTTCCTAATTGGCAATTTTCAATTCTGAAGGCAAATAATAAGTTTGATATTTGATATATGGCTTCTGAAACAAATCTTTCTTCTTTGGCAACTTTAGAATACATTCCCTACATTGACGATCGCGGCCAATTACCCGAACAATTTCAGGGTAAAATTGGGGTATATGCTATCTTTGACCAAAAAAAAGTGCTGCAATTTGTAGGATATTCCCGTGATGTTTTTCTTAGCCTCAAGCAGCATTTAGTCCGTCAGCCACAGCAATGTTATTGGATTAAAGTTCAAACTATTGAACGTCCTAGTCGCGCAATTTTAGAAAATACTGAATATGCTTGGATTGCTGAAAATGGCAGTGTGCCTTGGGGTAATGGGGATCAAAAGGAAAAATGGACTCATCCTATTGATGTCAAAGTTGCAATGACAGCTGAAGAACAGGCAAAATATGAAGATCCAGCTAATGATGAATTAGCACAAATAAAAGTTCTTAAAAATGTGGCACGCAGAGTAGAAGCAGAAATTTCAACGCAATTGTTAGAAGTGCGCGGTTTGCAAATGCAAATTCGCTTCAATCCTAAATTGAAAGAAGAAGGTTTACTAGATTTGAAATGAAGGTAGTTTTGGGGAAAACTATCTTATGAATATCGCTTGTAATCTCCCATGACAATACAGCTGTTGAACGATCGCTATCAAGTTATCCGCACACTGGGTGCTGGTGGGTTTGGTGAAACCTATCTAGCTGAAGACACCTATATGCCTTCAAAGCGCCATTGTGTGGTTAAACAGCTAAGACCGATTCACAACAATCCCCAAATTTACCAGTTAGTACAAGAGAGGTTTCAACGCGAAGCAGCTATTTTAGAAGAACTCGGTGGCACAAATGACCAAATTCCGGCATTATATGCCTACTTCTCTTCTGGTGGACAATTTTACTTAGTTCAAGAATGGGTTGAAGGCGATACCTTAACTGCAAAAGTTCAGAAGCAGGGGCTATTTAGTGAAGGCGCTGTCCAGGAATTGTTTATGAATTTATTACCTGTCCTGGATTACGTTCACTCTAAGTATATCGTTCACCGCGATATTAAACCGGATAACATTATTGTGCGTCATCGGGATGGTAAACCAGTGCTGATTGATTTTGGTGCTGTGCGGGAGTCAATGGGAACAGTGGTGAATTCTCAAGGCAATCCTACCAGTTCGATTGTGATTGGTACACCTGGCTATATGCCCAGTGAACAAGCAGCAGGTAGACCAGTTTTTTCTAGTGATTTATACAGTTTAGGAATGACGGTAATTTATTTGCTGACTGGTAAACAGGCACAACAACTAGAAACGGATTCCCAGACGGGTGAAATTGTCTGGCGACAGTATGCTAGTCATATTAGCCCAATTATGGCAGGAGTGGTCGATACAGCGATCGCTTATCATCCACGCGATCGCTATCCCACAGCTAGAGCAATGCTGGATTCTTTGCAGAGCATAGCAAATCCAATTCCACCGACGCAACCCCTGTTAACTCAACCAACTGTAGTCTCTGCACCGCCACCTCAGACAGCACCTGTCAAACCACAGCCTAGCCCTCAAAGTAGTCATAGTCAGAATAATATTCTCATAGGCAGTTTGATTGCAGGTGGGTTAATTGGTGCATCTGTGATTATTAGTCAAGTGTTATCCAAATCTTCTCAACCTACAGCAGACAAAACGGTATTACCTTCAGAAACACCGTCAAATATTACAAGTCCAGTGATAGAAACTCCCACATTGACACCAACGACCCCATCTGTTCCAACTCAATCATCTTCCTCAACTACATCAATACCACCTGTTGATAGCACGACTCTCAACAATTATTTTTGGCTTTCTCAAAGACTTGTAACTGATGCAGATTTGGATGGTAAAAGCGGTTTTGAACTCGATATTATGCGAAATTCGATTTTTGCCAGTCATGGTCGCCGTTTTGAGAATATTGAATTGCAAAATTACTTTAATAACCAACTTTGGTATCGTCCTATATATTCACCAAAAACATTTCCAGTTAAATTGCTGACAAAATTAGAGCAACAGAATGTAGAATATATCAACAAATATCAGGTTAATACCGGGTTAAGATATTTTAAATAATTAAGTTTTTCATCATCAGCGAGTGAGGACTGAGGAGAATAGCCAATACTTTTCTACAAAGGCTGTGCTAACGGCTAAATCTCACAGTGAGTAGTTGGACAAAGTGGATTATAAAAACTGGAGAATTGTTCAGTACAAAAGCGTGCATATTTGTATAATCTCTTACGTTAGTTTTCGCTTATCAATCAATTTATCATTACTTATTAGATAATATTTAGGTTAGCTGGTGTAGCATATCAGACAAAATGAAGGATATTCAATAGCCTAAAATCGAAAGATATTAGGGGCTAATCCTACCGAAATGTATGTGGGGTCAGAACCAAACTGTGTTTGTGTGCCATAAACTACATCTTTAGATACTAGTCAGTTTCCGAACCAGGCATTTATATTTAATATATAAAATTGCTATTTTTCAGATTAGAAATCCATAAGTTAAAGAAATGCCATTTTTATATTTTCTTTGTTATTTTGTATTTAACGGGACAGTTCTTCATGATTTGGTGGGCTTAAATAACAATTAGTTAAACCATTTCTCTTCCCAAAGATGCATGTAAATTGTTTGTATTATGCTTACTTTGCTTCTTAATCTAGAAGCACAGTGCAAATTGGCTAAACATATTACATGGTGATATTGTCAATCGGCAAATAGTTCATATTCACGACGGTTAACCTTGCCTAAAACTATGCTTAAAACACAGAATCAACGTATTTTTCTGCCTGCTTTCATTAAACCTTTAGAAGAAAAAAATCAAACAGCTAGTAAAAAGCAATTTGCTCAACCAAAATTAGATTTACTGCAACCATTACGTCAATGGCTCGACAAAATTGAGATTCAGAATCGGAAATTAGCTAAATTTATTGCTAAATTAATTCCCGCCCAGTGTCCATTTGAGCGTGATGTCATGCTTTTTGGTCGCAAAATAGGACACATTCCGCCAATGTGTAAACTGAATCCGCTTTATAACGAACTTGTCTACTTGCGTTTTCGCGCTTTGTGTTATTTAGTAGATCAGTGTGGAGAAGATATTCAATCTTACTGCTGAATATAACGAGAAATAACTAATATGGAAATTAAAATTGAGCATCAACTTAAGACTTGAATATCTCAATAGATGAGGTGTATTTAAATGGGAAATTTTGAAAAAGGAAGTCTCCAAATTTCCTTGGAATTATGATTCTCAACAAACTTGCTATTTTTTGGAAGGTGACGTACTTGTTACTCCTGATGGCAGAAAACCAGTGCAAATGGGTAAAGGCGATTTAGTAATTTTTCCCGCTGGTATGTCCTGTACATGGGAAATTACAAGTAACGTAAAAAAGCATTATTACTTCGAGTAGTAAAAAATCAAAATTGAGCGATTTTTTTTCTTGATTATCCAGAAAAGCAAGATTTCATAAATCAATTTTGATTTCTATTATGGAAGCTTACCGACGAGTATTGTAGGATAAAATGGCAGAATCGGCAAATTGTTTATATCTATCTCTGTCAAAACTCGTTGCGACTCCATTACCTAAAAAATATTCGTAGAAATAGATCGTCTAATTCTCGCCAAATTTGGCAGTAAACAAAGATCCCCGACTTCGCAAAAGTTGTTGGGGATTTTGTGCGATCGCCAGCAGAGAAAATCCAGAGAGTTCATAATCGTATTAGTGGGAGTTTAGCAGCAAAATGTTTGATCCCACCGCAATTTTATTGAGGAAAATCATTAACAATGTTACTGCATTTAAGTACTTGGCAAGAAGTCGAAGCTTATTTACAGCAGTCAAAGGGGATTATTTTCCCTATTGGTTCTACAGAACAACACGGGCCAACAGGGTTAATTGGTACTGATGCTATTTGTGCAGAAGCGATCGCAGTTGGTGTGGGTAATGCAACCCAAGCGATCGTTGGCCCTACAATCAATGTGGGGATGGCACTACACCATACTGCCTTTCCTGGCTCAATCAGTCTGCGTCCCAGCACTTTAATTCAAGTAGTGCGAGATTATGTAACTTGTTTAGCCAAAGCTGGTTTTAGCAAGTTCTACTTTATTAACGGACACGGCGGTAATATTGCCACCCTGAAAGCTGCTTTTTCAGAAACTTATGCTCATCTAGAAGATTTGCAGATTGCCAATGCTCAACAGGTGCAATGTCAAGTGGCAAACTGGTTTATGTGCGGTTCTGTATATAAGCTAGCTAAAGAATTATATGGGGATCGAGAAGGTTCTCATGCAACGCCAAGTGAAGTAGCTCTCACCCAGTACGTTTATCCAGAGGCGATTAAGCAAGCACCCCTTTCACCAGAAGTTGCAAGCGGACATCGGATTTATAGCGCTGCTGACTTTCGAGTGCGTTATCCAGATGGACGTATGGGATCAAATCCAGCTTTAGCAACGCCAGAACATGGTAAGCAATTTTATGATTTGGCAGTTAAAGAACTTAGCAATGGATATTTGGAATTTGTGAACGCAGAATAAAACTCATGAAAAGACATTGTAGAGATGCGAGTAAAATCGTGTCTCTGCATCAAATATCTTGAGAATGATTATTAGACAAGTCACCAGCTTCGCCACTACTATAAGCGTGAGGTTCTCCTTCTGCGAAGATTTCGACAATTTCTCCATTGAGTAGTTCAACTTTGCGAGCGCTCAAAATGCCAGCATCAATTATGCGGTGATATTCGTCAATGGAGTCCACTTAGCAACTATCACACTCATGACAATTGACTCCTCCCAATAATTCTTAATATTTTTCCATTTTAAAGGCACTTCAGGTGTAATTCAGAATAAGTCGATTGATTGAAGATAAAGATATGCCAGAAAGCATGTGATAATACTGATACACAGGCTGAGGTAACAGCTTGGTAACTATAAAATAGTCGAGTATGCAATTATGTTAAGAGAAATTTCGTTAGTGTTGGCGCAGTCCGCCGTAGGCATCGCTACTTTTGTTATTCCCTTGACTGGCTACACCCATAGTCAAGTAACTGCTACCACCACTAATTATCAAATTTCTCAGAATCCTAACAATCAATCAACAGGAATAACTATTGAACGTCTAGGAATAGGTGGCGTAAAACTTTCTATGTCCGAAGCACAAGTCAGAAAAATTTTAGGTAAACCTGTAAAAGTAGAAAATGGCTTTATAGCTGCTATTGGTAAAGTTCGTACTCTGAAATATGCAGGCATAACAGTTGATTTAGATGAAGGTGCTAAACCAGGTAATTTTACCGTTTATCAAATCAAAGCAAATCGTTCTAAATATTCCACCATAGATGGAGTAAAAGTAGGTGACAAACAATCAAAAGTGATTAGAACCTATGGAAAAACTGAAATTTCCCAAAATGGTAAAGTTACTAATTTAAATTATATAGTTGAAAAACCCAGCCCTGGAGGTTTAAATTTTACTGTTGAAAAAGGCAAAATAACAGAAATTTTCTGTTTTTACGTGATGAATTAAGGAATTTTTTTAAGAGAAAAGCAATGCAATGTAAACCTCCTCACTTTATCTGGAGACATCCCACAATTCAGTTCAGGGCAAACCTCTTCAACCCAACCTATCCTATCACTTATTTTGCATAGCGAAGTGTTAAGTAGCCTCTGTTGAGAAAATAAAAACCTCTGCTGCTTGAGTCGGCCAAACAAATAGGTTTTGCTTGGCAATATCCAGGTCAATAGCAATACCTATAAAACGCGATCGCTCAAAATGCCAGCGCCAATCATCCGCTGATATTCGTCAATTGTCCACTTAGCAACTATCACAGTCATAACGATTGATTCCTCCCAAGAATTCTTTATATTCTCCGATTTTAAATACACTTCAGGTCTGATTCAGAATCAGTTGATTGGTAGAACTTCTATCAAAATATAAGAACTTTTTAGACCAGCAGCATTATGCTGAGAAGTTTGATTCTCGATCGAACCTTCACTCTAGCGTGTTGGAGGAATTTCTCTATTATCTGTTTAAAGATTTAGTCAGAGACTTTGGAGAAAATGCTCTCATCGGCAAATCACATACGTTCAAAGATATTTTTTTTGTGCCGCCAAAATACTCTGAGATGCTTAAGCGACCGTATGCACGTATTGAAAAGAAAGATCGTGACGTGATGATCTCACTTTTTCGCGTTGCTCCCGTATTCCTTCTGCCTCCTGCCCTCTGCCTTCTGCCTTTCTTGCTAAAACTACGGTATTTAATTATTTGCCTAGCTCAACTTTTATCGAACGTTGCGAACGTAGCGACCAAGGTCTGAGCCTTCTCAACCCTTATCAAGATTACCTCCTCAGTCGCTGGAATAGCGGTAACTACAACTTCACTCCCCTATTGAATGAGGTCGAGGAAATGCAAAGTATATTAGTTGCTAGCTTAAACAAACTCAAAGCTTGAATTTATTACTTCTACCCTTCCGACTTCTGCCTTCTGCCCTCTGCCTTCTGCCTTACCCCAACCTAGATCACCAAAAGTTGCCAAGAACCAATAGAGAACTTGGGGATTTTCGGTGACGTATTTGGCGAGGATGGCACTTTTGCCGCTACTGGGTGCGCCAATGATGGTAAAGTAACCGCGATCGTGAGACTGAATAAAATTATATATTGCGGTAAAGACGAAAGCACGACCAACAAAGTTTTGACTTTTTTTGAGAATGACTTGTTGAAATTCTGTTGGGTAAGAGGGGGAATTGATTGGCGTTGGCGGTCGAGGTGAAGTGTTCATACTTTTTAAACATTCTCCAACCACAAAAAATGCACGGCAAAACCCCACCTATCCCAATTTTTCAACATGAGTTTTTTTGCCTTCTGAATTAAATTTTAGTTTTTTTAATAAAAATCAATAGAAGAAGCAAACAGTTAACTTTTTTGTACCTTAAAGTCTTTAATTTTGAATTTTGAATTGTTAACTGGCATCTAAATTTATAACATTAATTAGAACATTCTCGACTCAATAGTAATTGCCCATTATTCAGCCGATATAGACCAGTCGGTTCGATAATCGGATCGCCTTTTTTCCAAGGACGGGATGTAGTTTCTACACCTCTGACCTCTCCAGTTGTGTAGGTAGAAACCGAAACACCAGGACGATTAGGACTCAAAGCACCAGACCCTGTAATAGTAAAAGAGTTTTCTTGCCGCTTGTGCCGCGTGAAATGCAACTATTGGCGATGAGTGCGTTGGTATCGATGACTGGAGGTAATTCGGTAAAGCTGTTTTGGATGGAACTGGTATCAAGTGCGTTAATGTTGATTGCACCTGCAATGCCTTGTTCAGAACTTGCAGTAATATCACTTTTCTCGGTTGGCTTTGGACGTGCTTCGATACCGAAGATACCTTGCGATTTAATTTCGACGTTTCCACCAGTTCCTGTGAAAGCATTGGCTGTGATGTCGCTGTTTCCTTCGGGGATGGCAATGATATATTTTGAATAGATATTGATGTTACCACCATTGCCACCTAATTGTGCTGTACCTGCGGTGGTCGAAATTCCGCTACCGCCACGCAATAGTAAAATATCGTTGACAGTTAAATTGATATTTCCACCATCACCAGAGTTGCTTGCTGCTGCAATAAATCCTTGGTTATCAAGTTTTATGGAACTAGAATCAATCTTAATATCTCCGGCTTTCCCTTCTCCCTCACTGCTCGTACTTACTCGTCCACCATTTGTTAAAAAGAAATCATTTGTGATTAGGTTAATATTACCACCATTGCCTATTGAACCTTTTTCGGTGTTAGCAAACAATCCGGTATCTGTTCCATCTAAGGCGATCTGGTCACAGATTTCTAAGTTAATATTTCCGGCTTGGGCATTCCCGGAGGTTGCAGTTGAGAATTGTGCGCCATTATTGGCTCTTAAGTTATTAGCGTTGACCTGAATATTACCCCCTTTACCAATGTTATTATTAGAAGCTGATATTTTCACGCCATCATTAATGTTTAAGTTTTGAGTGGTAATTTGAATATTACCTGCCTCACCTGTACCTGTACTTTCTACTGTTAATTTACCTTGACCTGCAATGTTAATAGTTTCTGGTGCTGCGAGAATTAAGTCGCCACCTTTACCACTGGCAGAAGTGGAAGCGGAAATAATGGAATTAGGGAAAAGGGTAATATCTAAATCGGGCTGGTTTTGGTAAGGATTAAGTTTTAATGTGCCTGCGGGTGTTTCTCCTTGGGTTTCAGCAAGAACACCAACAGTACCCGCTAGGTTTATTTTGGAGGCGTTTAAGGTGATGCTGCCACCACCTTGGGTATTAGTCGCTGTTTTAGTAGCAGTTGCAGTGATGCGAGCAGTATCGGATACGGTGAGGCTAGGAGTATTAACAATGATATCCCCGGCTTTACCTGCACCACTGGTTTCTACCGAGAGGATGGGAGTAAAGTCTTGGACACCAATACCAAGATTAACTTGATTGGGGGCGTTGATGGTGATTGTCCCGCCATCACCGCTGCCTTCGGTTGTGGCGGAGATTTTTCCATCATTGGCTACTGTTAAGGTAGGAGTATTGAGGGTGATGTCTCCGGCTTTTCCATCTGCTATCGTGGAAGCTGAGATTTCTGAAGCATCTGTAAGGACTAAGTTATTGGCATTAATTTGAATATTACCGGCTTTCCCCTCGCTGCTAGTATTACTTGTAATTTTTTTACTAATATCGTTGTTATTCAAGGTGACAGTACCAGGACTGGTGATAGTTATGTTTCCTGCGGGATCGCTGCCTCTGGTGTCACTTTCAATACGACTATTGTTAAAGGTGAGATTACCTGTACTGGTAACAGTTACATTCCCTGATTGACCTACTCCTCCGACATCTAGGATAATGTCTTGTGGATTTATATATCGATTCCTGATAGTTACCTGTTTACTGGTAATAATGTCAGTATTTGTCAGCGATAAGTCCCCAAAACCCTTAATTTGAACATCTCCAGATTTGGAGTTAGAAGACAGAGTTAAGATTTCTAAATCTGTAATTTGATTTTTAGCCGTTAAAGTAACGTTACCACCTTGTCCTGAAACTCCGTTTTTAGAAAGAGAAAATGAAGAAAAAACTGGTAACTCATACTCATTATTATATGGGTAATACTCATTAAATATATATCTGATGCCCTTAATATCGCCCTGTGCAGTCAGAGTAATATCCCCACCATTTCCTGCTGTGCCATAATTTAAAGATGAGAAGGAGTCGAGGGATCGAGTAAAGATATTGCCCTGTGCAGTCAGAGTAATATCCCCACCCTTTCCAGCTGCGCGATCATCATATGAAGAAAATGAGTCGGAGTTGAGGGATTGAGTAGAGATATTGCCCTGTGCAATCAGAGTAATATCCCCACCATTTCCCCTTACGCCAATATAAATATATGAATTTGAGGAGGAGTTAAGCAACTGAGTAGAGATATCGCCCTGTGTGGCAGTTAAAGTTATATTGCCTCCTTCCAGATCGCCGTCTCCAATATTAATATTACCTAATGTCAAACTCGCTCCAGAAATGCTAATATTTCTACCATTGGTTTTGATAGTGTCGGCGGTTGGCATCTGAAAATTACCAATTCCATCTCCATCAACATCAGCATTAAAAGTAACTTTACCACTACCATTAGCTAAATTTAAACTATTACCACTTAAAGTATTAATGGTAATATCATTTGTTGCCTGAAAAATAATATTAGTATTTCCAGACAGTCCTTCTAACGTAGATTTATAAATTGTTGCCCGACTATTCTCTGGTGTATTTTCAGCAATAGTTATATTTTTAGTATTTACGATCGCATTCTTGCATTCTTCAGGTATGAAAGCTGCACGCAAATAAGCAGAAAAGTTGGATGTGTAGCATGAGTATGTCGGATATTGTGTAACTCATCGGCAACAGTAAAACTACTGACCGCGTACCAATAAGGCGATGGAAGATTTATCCGAATACCTTTGCCTTAAATGAATAGGTGTAACACCTAGTAAAGCACGGCGGAAATAAACTGGCAAAAGCTTTTTTAATCTCTTTATTTCTAAAAAAATTGAGTACGTTTAAAAACATTCCCCTTATAAACACAGAGAGAAACAAAATTTTGCAAAATACTCTAATATGTGATATGGAGTTGCTTATACTGCGATCGCTAACCTAGATTAACCCATTAGCGATCGCCACTTTTTTCTCCGTCACTCTCAATGTACAAGTAGTTCTTGTCAACATTGCAACATTCCTCATCAACATTACAACATCTATAAGGAACATTGTAATATTTCTCATCAACATTACAATATTCCTTATCAATGCTGGAATATTTCTCATCAACATTAGAATATTTCTGTATAACCTATTTCCCAGTAAGACATATTTGCTGCACTCTTTAGGGAAGTTGCCGACACACTTGCTGAAATCCTTGAGGATTAATTTGCCACAACCAATAAACGAAGTTATCTAAGTTGATTCCGGTTATGACGTTGATAAAGAAAGCGCTTTCAGTTTAGCTGATGATTCAAGATCGTGTTGAAGTCATACGGCGTACTGAGCAATAATGGAAGGTTTTGCCCAGACGTTGAGTAGTAGAAAGAACATTTGGTTTGTTTAACCACTACCTTCGTCTCAGTAAAGTTTATGAACGTCTTACAGAAATGAGTGAAGCTGCCATATATACCGTTATGACTGATTAATTTTGTATTTCTCATTCCCAGCGATCGCTTTATCTGTTAAATGCGTAGTTTTATACTCAAACTGGGTATTACAAATAAATACTTTAGATGAAATAGGTTTTCAAGATGATTTTAAGCTTTAAAAATACCAGTGCTGTGTGTGCCGTATTTTTATTAGTCAGTGTCAGCAGTTTTCACAAGTCAGCCATAGCCAATATAAACAATCAGTCCCAAATAATAGCACAGCAGAGTAAAACTCAGCCAAACCCAGTTTTTAAATCTATTGTGCCTAAATTAAAGCAAAAAACTCAAATTCGGATTCTTTTACCGAAGTTTATTCCTGAGTCGGATGGCGAAAATCCAATTTACGCAACTATAGAAGCTGCTACGCAAAAAAAGTATGATATTTTACTGGCTTATAGTCCAGACTGTAATGGTGCTTCTGCCTGTCGTTTAGGCGTTGTTTCTGCTGAAGCCGTAACCCGCAAAACACCCAGCCTGACTGGGAAACGTGTATCCTTAGCTAAGGGAATTACTGGCTATTTTGTAGATTTTACTTGTGGTGCTGGTTGCTCAGATGCTACCTTGACTTGGAGACAACAAGGTGTGCAATATATTTTTGGATTGAAAGCAGGCGATCGCACTTCTTTAGTAAAAATGGCTAATTCTGCGATTAATCCCTAGCTAGCGTCATTTGATTGTACTTCCCAACGAAACAGCCGCGGCAATTGAGATACATCTATAGCGTAGTTAACAATCCACATCACCAATTCAAAAATCAATACATATCGTACCCACTGCAACTCGCTTGTAGAATCCAAAAGTGTCAAACCCTCATACAACTGCCAGAAGCGGTAAGGCAGATATATATAAGGAACCATCACCCAGACAACATTTTGCAACTGCCTGAGTGTCACTCTTTCTGAAATGATTTGCAACCCTAAAACGATAAAATACCAAGCAAGCACAGTTAACACCGTGCGATCGCCCCACCATACACCCCACAATAACATGACCACTAAGGGCGGCACTATTGCTAGCAGTTGCACCGAGCCAAACCAGATTTTATACCAACCGGGAAATGGTAAAGGTAGAGTATAAGGCTTTGTGTTTTTCCACCCCCAGTTCACAACTACAATAAAAAGTGTGGCAATAAGGAAAAAGAGGAGATTTTCTAGGAACAGATACAGGTTGATGTTTAAGGAAGTCATGAGGGTATTATCAAACTCTGATGTTTGTGTGTCAAGTCGCTTTGCTCCAATTCGTAATTCGTAATTCGTAATTCGTAATTGTTACCCCATCCATGAATGGAGAGGCTTGAAAAAGGAATAAACTTTTTCTTTTTCATAATTAAAATTAGGAGCTTGTACCCTCAATCTCATTAATTAATAATTCCTAATTCATAAATTTTTAACTACGAATTATGAATTATGAATTACGAATTATTCGGTCATTATATCTACACAAAATACCAAATATATTTCAACTTTTGTTTGCTCTATTTTCTTGTACGAAATGAAGAATCGATGGTACTAAAGAAATAACTATAATTAATCCAATAATTGGTAACAAATACTTATCTACCTGTTCAGGTGGCAGAGATTTTCCTAAGAAAAACCCTAATAGGGTAATGCCGAATGTCCAAAGAAAACCACCAATTAAGTTGTAAGACATAAATGTGCGATAATGCATTGCACCAATCCCAGCCACGATGGGCGCGAAAGTGCGTACAATGGGTAAAAAGCGTGCCAAGACAATCGTTTTTTTACCGTGCTGGTGATAAAAGTTCTGAGTTTTCACAAGATGTTTTTTATGAAACAGCCATGAATCTTCCTTATTAAATAATCTTCTGCCAAATTTATGCCCAGTCACATAGCCAACATTGTCACCTAAGACTGCACAAATAAAAGCACCAATTATCAGAACCCAAATGTTCAATAAATTCTGAGATGCGACAAATCCAGCAGTGAACAATAAGCTATCCCCAGGCAGAAAAAAACCAATCAACAAGCCAGATTCAGCAAAGACAATCGCCCAGACCCCAAAGTAGCCAAGTGATTTAATCAGTTGTGGCAAATCCAGATGCATAGAATTTTTACTTTTCTTTCAATAGATCCACAACATCTTAACGTTCAGCAATTTTATTGAATAAAAAGTAATATTAAATTTCTGTAAATTTATTATGTAATCTGAAGAAATGTAATGACAGATGACAGGTTTTGAGTTATTGGTGCAAGAAACAAAGACATTTGAAAGTATAGCAAAAGCCTTAGTCATTAGGACATCAACAGATGATAAAACTTAGATATAAAAAGACTTTTCACCCAGTCCCCATTACCCCTTATCCCCTTCAGGGGCCCCACCATCCTCAGTCCCCAGTCCCCAGTCCCCAGTCCCCAGTCCCTTACTATACTAAGAATATTTTGGGGTACTGCGATGCCTACGGCGAGCTTTGCTAACGCAGCAGAGTTGGAATATCGTGTTAACTTTTTTATAGCTACCCTTAGAGATATGAAAAGTCAGCAATTTCCTCCTGGAAGCTTTGGTATACCTGTATTAGGTGAAACACCCTCCTTTATTTTCGACCGCGATTTTGCTAAAAAGCGCTATCGCCAGTATGGGCCCATCTTCAAAACTCATCTTCTTGGCAGACCGACTGTAGTGATGGTCGGGCCGGAAGCATTAGAGTTGGTTTTGTCAAGCCAAATGGAGAAATTTTCTTGGCGCGAGGGATGGCCTGATAATTTCAAGACATTACTGGGTGAATCACTTTTTCTGCAAGATGGAGAAGAACACCGCAGAAACCGTCGCTTGATGATGCCAGCATTGCATGGCCCAGCATTGGCGAATTATGTCTCCACAATGGAAGATATTACACGTAGTTATCTGCAAAAGTGGGAGAAGCAGCAGGAATTTACTTGGTTCCAAGAATTTAAACAGCTGACGTTTGATATTGCCAGTCAATTGTTGTTGGGTACGCGTCCTGGCCCTGAATGTGTGCGTTTTAGCAAATTGTTTGCAGCCATGACAAATGGACTGTTTGCGATTAATCCGTTGCCCTTGCCATTTACAACATTTGGTAAAGCTATAGCTGCTCGCAATCAGATTTTAGAGCATCTAACTGAAGTTGTTAGAGAACGTCAGCAAAATCCGACAAAAGATGCTCTGAGTTTATTAGTGCAAGCCCAAGATGAAGAAGGGAACCGGATGAGTGAAAAAGAACTCATCGCTCAGGCGTTACTATTACTATTTGCTGGACATGAAACTACTACTTCGATGCTGACTTGGTTGTGTGTAGAGTTAGCCCGTCATCCAGAAGTACTCGAAAAAGCAAGAGTTGAACAATTGCAACTTGCAAGTAAAGGTAATTTGGATTTAGAACAATTAGGGAAAATGCCCTATTTAGAACAGGTTTTGTGGGAAGTTGAAAGATTGCATCAACCTGTCGGAGGCGGGTTTCGTGGTGTGATTAAAGACTTTGAGTTTAAAGGTTATCACGTTCCTGCTGGTTGGCAGTTATACTATTCAATTGGAGTTACTCACCGAATTGAAGAAATTTATTCTGAACCAGACCGATTTGAACCAGACCGTTTCAGTCCCCAGCGCCAAGAAAACAAAAAGTATCCTTTTAGTTTAGTTGGTTTTGGCGGTGGGCCGCGCATCTGTATTGGCCTAGCCTTTGCCAAAATGGAAATGAAGATTGTTGCTGCTCATCTTCTACGCAATTATCATTGGGAGATATTACCCAATCAAAGTTTAGAGGAAGTTGTAGTTCCCACTAATCGCCCGAAAGATGGATTGCGGGTTAGATTTCAACCTCGGTAAAATGTTTTATGACATCCCAAATAAACATACATTTGCCTAACGGAGTTTTACAACGCTTGCAAAGTGTGAAAGATTTTGTGGGCGGGGGCGTTAACTCTCTAAGTAACTCAGCGCAACAAGCTGGTGAGTCTTTGAAGACAACAGCCACTACTACAACTGATAGAGCAATTGATACAGTCACAACAAGTTTAGAGCAAACTTGGCAAACTGCTGATAAATTTAAGAGTACAACATCGGGCGCAGTTAAAGATGTGATCGCATCTTCTGTAAGTGATTGGTTGACACAACACCCGATATTTTTTCGGTTAGTTCAAATACTAGGTTGGGGAGCTAATCACCCAATTATTAGTGTAGTAATTTTGCTGTTTGCACTTGCTCTACTTTGGAGCATCATCAAAGCAATTGTCCGCTTAATTGAAACAGCTAGTTGGTCAATACTCAAAGTTCCATTAAAATTGCTTCAGGCTTTGATTAAAGTTAGTTTTTTATCCTTAACTAAAGTTGGAAATTTTGCCGTTCAAAGAATCACAAGTACCAAAACAACTGATAATCCGCCTTTACTACCTGAAAGTTTTCAACCAAATAAACAACAACGATTAGCAGAAATTTCTAGTCGTTTGGAAGCAATTCAAAAGGAACAACATCAGCTTTTACAAGAAGCGGCAGACTTGATTGCTGCCGACACAATTGATATAGAAGTATCAAAAATTAAACAGCTAAAAAGCGCTGAATCACATCTTGGCTAAGTTCGGTGGTGGAACCGGAGGCGACAATACCACCTTTTTGCATAGCGTAATAGTAATCCGCCTGACGGACAAAGTGTAAATGTTGCTCTACTAATAACACCGAAATACCTGTGGTTTCAACGATACGACGGACTGCGGCTTCAATTTCTAGGATGATGGAGGGTTGAATACCTTCGGTGGGTTCATCTAAAACAAGTAATTGAGGTTCTCCCATTAAAGCACGTGCGATCGCTAATTGTTGCTGCTGTCCTCCGCTTAAATCACCACCCATCCGCGAAAGCATGGTTTTTAACACCGGAAATAAACTAAAAACTTCCTCTGAAATTTCTGCTTTTTTTACTGGTTTGCGTCTAGCTTCCAACCCCAGCAGTAGATTTTCTTTAACTGTCAACCGAGGGATAATCTCTCGTCCTTGGGGGACATAACCAATTCCCAACTTTGCCCTTTGGTCTGGGGATTTGGAGTTGATTAATTCTTCAGCTAAATTAATAGTACCGCTGCGGGGTTTGAGTAAACCCATGATAGTTTTGAGTAAGGTAGTTTTTCCGACACCATTGCGTCCAATTAGGCAAACCATTTGCCCAGATGGTACGCTCAAATCTACGTTGCGGAGAATATGGCTTTCGCCGTAATAAACGTTAAGGTTAGAAATTTTGAGCATATAAAGAACTTTTAACTGTTTAGTTTTGATATCAAGTCTCTAATTGGCGATTCCTCTGTTAATAAATATCTGGTTAACTCCTTATGATAGCTGATTGCAAATGCAATTAATGATATTTTAGATGATGCTTTAGCTCATCGAAAGAGTTCAAACTACGCCAAAATCTAAATAAACGCGATCGCATCTTACTAACATCTTATTAACAATGCAGATTACTCAAAGTCTCCATACAGCGATTCTTGTGACTGACTTAGAACGCTCTGAACATTTTTATGGCAAAGTATTGGGATTATCCAAAATAGATCGTTCTCTAAACTACCCTGGTGCATGGTATCAAGTCGGTGACTATCAAATTCACCTGATAGTTGCAACCACTGTCCCCACGGAAAACCCAAACGAAAAATGGGGACGTAATCCCCACGTCGCCTTCACTGTAACTGACTTAAACGCCGCCAAACAGGAATTCCTCAATCAGAATTATCCCATTCAAGCTAGCGCCTCCGGTCGTGCTGCCCTGTTCACTCAAGACCCGGATGGGAATATTATCGAGTTGAGTCAGCAGTGAGAGGGAGCAGGGGAGCAGGGGAAGCAAGGGGACAAGGGGACAAGGGGACAAGGTGACAAGGTGACAAAAGTTTAGAACTTACAACAAGTCTTTCCCCTTGTCCCCAATTCTCCTTGTCTCCAAGTCCTCTTTCCAATGCCCAATGCCCAATGCCCAATCCCCAGTCCCCAATCCCTCTTTTATTCTGGTAATTTATATTGCCCAACAATACGCTTGGCAAACTCTGGAACGTGCGCTTCTAATTTCTCTGGATGATTGCGCTTTACATACAAATAATTCCGGGTAAAGTGAGAATCAATGGAAAATCGTGCGTATTCTAGACCCTTGGGGCCGATTTTTTCGATTACCACACCCATCAGTTTTGCTGCCCACATCGGCAGGGTAACGCCTTTATCGTAAGCGGGAATACTTTGTTGTACGGCTTCTTTGCGGTTGCCTTTAGACGTTACTGGCTGAGTATCTAACTGGTCTTTTACTAAATCCAGCATTTCCTTACCTGTGTCATTTCTAACTACAATCCATTGCCAGCCGAAGGGTGCGCCCATGTAACCAACAACTAAGTCGGCTAGGGAGTTGACGTAATCAAAGCAACTCATACAGGATGGGGCAAAGACATCTTTGAGTTGGTTAGTCTTCAAGCCAAAGAAAGGCACTGTTTCTGATGATCCATCTTCATGTTTGAAGTGAACCCGGAAGTCTTGCATAAATTCGTAATGCACAACTGTGTCAGGCGATCGGCTGGTGGTTTCTAAGAATTTTTGCAGTCCGGCGCGGTTAACATTATCTACGCAGGGCGTACCCAAAACATACAGCTTTTCTAAACCAAGTTGTTTTTCTACGGCTCGTAATGCCTGAATTTGGCAACCAACACCAATTACCAACAGCCGCTTCATTCCCGATTTTTCCACCTGTTCTAATATGGAAAGGTTCGGGGAAAGTGTTGGTTTATTTACCCGTGCTGCTAGTATTTCTTCTGGGGTACGGGCGATGACAGGCATGGGTTGAAAGCGGTCTTCTTTGGTGTTTTGCACGCAGACGACACCTTCAACTAAGCCGCGATTGAGCATTTCAATGGCAATGCTGCTAACAATACCCGTCCATTGTGCGCCTTCGATGGGCTGCTGTTTCTTGGCCGCTATCATGTCTTGATGAACACCAAAGTAGAGTTCATCGGGGTTTTCGAGATGGCGCGATCGCGTGTGTGTTTCTTCTTCAAGTTCGCCTATTTGCTGATTAATAAAAGCGCAAGCTTCCTTGACATAGTGAATATAATATGTATCGCATAGTCCGCACTCGCTACAGAGTTCTTTCGCAGGGCGGCGGCTAGTAGGTTTTAAGGCTCTGGCTTTTTTGTGAGGAGAAACTGAGGTCATATAAACTTTTTGTTTTATCCAGGAATCGCTTTTATTACAATACCTTCACTCGCTATGAACTTGACGATAGAGGATGAACAAGACATTGTAATATTTTGAAACGCAGAGGGACGCAAAGTAAACGCATAGGCGCTTCGCCTTCCCGCAGGGTAGGAACGCAGAGTTTTTACCTAATTTATTTTGCTACGAATTAATTAAATATTGTACTGAGGCTTTGATGAGGAACTATAGAAATACAATCGCACTCAGCGATGAGTATAAGAAATAGAATTTGATTTTTGATACACAGATAAAAGCAGACATTCCCAAACTAGCCGTGGTTGAGCGTAAGCAAGCAAGTATTTTCGAGATTGTTCTAGCTGGTTAATGATACTAGGTTGATGCCACTGCTGCCAGTAAAATTGCTGAAGATAATCAATTAACCACAGTTGTGCTTCTGTATCTAAATCCTTATCAATTGTCTTGGCTAACTCTAAGGCGTTACGGTAAGATTTAGGCGCTTTTTTCAAGTCTTCGAGTAACTCATCGGGAATATCTTGTAATTGCTTGTAAGATGCGATCGCACTTCCCGCACTACCAGCTGCTATGCTCAATACTGCCTGATTTTGCAAAATTTCCTGATGCCCTGTTTGTGTGAGTACAACAGCTAAAGACTGTGCATTTAAGCGATAAAAAGGAATGCGTTGACAGCGTGATACCAAAGTCGGCAACACAGATTCAAGTGTCGGTGCAATTAAAATTAATGTCGCCTGTCCCGGTTCTTCCAAGGTTTTAAGTAAAGCATTGGCTGCGGCTTCTGCCATTGTTTGCGCTTCTTCCACCACTACCACATTTCTCGGCGCTTCTAAGGGCGGACGACCTAAAAACTCGGTAATTCCCCGAATTTGCTCTAGTCGAATTACAGGTGATCCCTTAAGCTTGAGTCCTTTTTCAGCTGCTTCTGCTGCTGTTAATCGTTGTCCCTGGTATTGGTACGTTGGTTCCACCCACAATAAAGCTGGATGGTTCCCCTGACGCAAACGGTTTTGTAAAGATGCAGTAACTCCCATCCCATTAGAAAATAGCAATTCCACAAAGCATCTGGCTGCTAAACTCCTGCCTACACCATCTGGCCCCACAAATAAGTAGGCTGGAGGAACCCGGTTTTGTCTGACAGCCTGAGTGAGTAATTCTATAGCTTGCTGTTGTCCGATAACTGGTGCAAATGGATCGTTAGTCATTAATCGACGTGACAGGACAATCGATATGCCATAAAGCCAAAATACCTCAGCCTTTGGTGGCAGTTGGTTGATGAGTGCCCAAGTGCTGAGTACAATTCTTACTTTTGTACTCAGCACTGTTTGGGTAAATTAGCAATCAAACCTTAGACGTGAGAAATTTGGATATCTCTGCGTGTGCCAACACAGCACCAGGTTCGCGCTGGAGAGCGTTGTAATACTTTCTCTCAAAGGTATTACCGGTCTCTAACGGTACAATGAGTGTACGGGCATCAGCAATCAATTTTTGGAAATCGTCCAACAATATCGGTTCATCTGCTTGGAGCATTTCATCAACTTGCACAACCATCTCAGAAATGCGATGTAGCCAAGCAAATTGTTCGTGAGCGATAACTAGCTGAAGAAGTTCTGCACTTGATACTCGTCCGCTAATCTGTTCGTAGGCAATGCGTTCTGTCTCCAGCAACATCTTGTGAAGGTGGAGTAATTTGTTTCGTAAATCACGCAGATATTGATGCTGACGTATTCTTTCTGTAAGTGTGTTAGAAGTCAATGTTACTTATCCTCTCGTTACAATAGTCTTCAATGGCTTAAGTAATTTCTAAGCATTGAGAATTGGGTATTGGGATTGGGGAAGAAGTGACAGATAACAGGTGATAGGGAATAATCTGTACCCTGTAACCTTTAATCCTATTCCCTTCTTCTCCCCCATGCCCTGGTGAATGGAGTTTTTTATCTATTTGGTTTCCTTGCTAAGAAGCATTATAATGAGCATATCTTTTTATAACCGTTATGTCTTATATCTGATTAATCATATATTAGCATAAAATTATAAGAAGTACACAGTGTAGAACCGAGCGAGAAAATATCAATTATGGGAAAACCATCTTCATGTCGCTAGCAAATGTAATTTTAGGTCTTCTTCAGCAGCAAGAAATGACGGGCTACGACCTCAAAACGAGCTGCTTCGATCAATGCATTGCCCATTTATGGCCAGCAGATCAGGCACAAATTTACAGAACTCTCGATAAGCTAGTTGAGCAAGGCTGGATTACCTGTAACATTGAGATTCAACACGATCGCCCCAACCGCAAAGTCTACAGTGTGACGGAGCTAGGGAAAGCGGAATTTAGGCGATGGCTAGGGATTCATCAGCCCTTACCGACTATTAGAGAACCTTTACTCGTCCAGTTGCATTTTGCAGATCAGTTGTCGAATGAAACCATCATTGACCTACTAAAGCAGCAATTAGCGGCTCGAAGCAAAAAGCTGGCTGAATGTGAAACCATCGATTTGCCATCAATCGGTGATGAATCTGCCAACCGCAACCAGGTGATGCAAAGGCTGGTGCTAGAGTTGATCGTCCGAAGAGAAGAAACTTATATTGATTGGTTAAAGACAGTAATCGAAGTTGTCAGTCGCCAAGAGCCATATCCATTTACCAAGAAAGAATTCAGGAGTCAGGAGGTCACTGAGCGACTTGCCTTGAGCGAAGTCGAAAGGAGTCGAAGTGAGCCAGAATTTTCCAATTGAATTTTGAACGAAAGAGCAGATGAATCGTGGATTATTTGTAGGTTTAGTAACTTTAGATTTGATTTACCTTGCTGACTCTCCCCCTAAGAATAATCAGAAGATTGTCGCTACTGACTATACTGTAGCGGCAGGGGGCCCAGCAACAAACGCGGCTGTAACTTTCAATTATTTAGGAAATCAGGCTACAGTCTTAGGTGTAGTGGGTTCTCACCCAATGACGCAGCTGATTCGAGATGACTTGGCAAATTACAAAGTTGCGATCGCAGACCTTGAGCCTACTACTGATTTAGTACCGCCTGTATCTTCGATTATTGTCACTCAAGCTACAGGTGAACGCGCTGTGGTTTCGATCAATGCTGTCAAAACTCAAGCTAGCAGCGCCTCTATCCCGCCAGATATTTTGCAGAATGTCGATATCGTACTGATTGATGGACATCAGATGGTGGTTGGTGATTCCATAGCTCAAATGGCTAAAGCCAATAATATCCGAGTAGCGATCGATGGTGGTAGTTGGAAGCCTGGATTTGAGCAAATTCTACCGTTTGTAGATTACGCTATCTGTTCAGCTAATTTTTATCCCCCCAACTGCCAGACTGGAGAAGACGTATTTAGCTATCTCAGTGGATTTGACATTCCTCATATCGCCATTACCCACGGACAAGAACCAATTGAATACTTGAGTGGCACTAAAACTGGTATCGTAGATGTGCCGCAGATTCAAGCAGTTGATACGTTAGGGGCTGGAGATATTTTCCACGGTGCTTTTTGTCATTACATTTTAAGCCAAAGCTTTACTGATGCACTGGCACTGGCAGCTAATATTGCTGCTGATTCCTGTAAATTTTTTGGTACTCGGCGCTGGATGGATTTAAGATAATTCGTAATTCGTAATTCGTAATTCGTAATTTGTAATTAGTTAAACTAAGTATCGCTGTGCGCCCCTAATCACGTTATGCATATTTTTAGATAGGCCAAATTAATGAAAGATTTACAAGAAATATTAGCGATCGCTCGTGAGGTAGGTTGGGGCGCAGCAGATATACTGCGATCGTATTACCACGGTACTGCAAAACACCCTGATTTAGAAATCCAATATAAGCAGAATGAGCCTGTCACTGTTGCCGATGTAGCTGTAAGTCAATACATTTTGCAGAGGCTACAAGCAACTTTGGGTAACGAAGATTTTGCTTACATCAGCGAAGAAACTTATCAATCGTCAAGTAGTGGTATACAGGCTTCTGCCCCTTGGGTATGGATAATTGACCCTTTGGATGGCACGCGAGATTTTATCAAAAAAACTGGCGACTATGCAGTTCACATTGCTTTAGTCAAAGAAACACGCCCAGTCTTGGCAGTGGTGGCAGTACCAGAGGCTCATAAGTTATATTACGCTACCAAAGGCGGGGGTACATTTGTAGAAACCCGTGACGGATCTGTTCCTTTACAAGTGTCTTCAGGTAAACGAATTGAGGATTTAATCTTAGTCGTTAGTCGCTCTCACCGCAACCAACGGTTAGATCATCTGCTACAAAATTTACCCTGTCAAAATCAGAAATCTGTGGGTAGTGTAGGCTGCAAAATCGCCACCATTGTCGAGCAACAAGCAGATATCTACATTTCCCTTTCCGGCAAGTCTGCGCCCAAAGACTGGGATATCGCCGCTCCAGAATTGATTTTAACAGAAGCTGGTGGTCAGTTTACTCACTTCGACGGCACTCCGTTGGAGTATAACACTGGTGATATCAATCAATGGGGAGGTTTGCTAGCTAGTAATGGTGAATATCACGAACTACTATGTAAAAAAGCAGAAGGTATCTTAGCGCAATTTGACCATAGCTAACAGGATACTGGATGATGAATATTTTTTAATTTGCTTTAATTTGCTTTTAAAACAGTCGATCGTGGTATGATTAATCTGATTACGAATAATAATCTTTACCTGTTAGTCCACAGCTTAATTTTGAAAACACTAAATATCTGGGCGATCGCGAGTTAATTACGATTTCCGATTAAAAGTGTAACTTGATATAGTACAAGCAAAAAAAGCCAGTCTTTAGAAAGTCTGCAAACCGTCTTTAAAGGTTTGATTTGTGAATAAAATTCACTATCAGACAATATTCAAAGGCTGAATGCTGTGCTACACTCATGGACATAAAGATTATTTTCGGTTGAGTAACTCGTTTTGATTTCTAAAAACCGTCTCTCCGAATTTAACTCTCTACACTCCCTGAATTCGGAGATTTCTATGTCAATTTACGTCGGAAACCTGTCCTATCAGGTTACAGAAGATGACCTAAAGCAGGCTTTTGCAGAATACGGAACAGTAAACCGTGTTCAACTCCCCACAGATCGGGAAACAGGCCGGCCGCGTGGGTTCGCTTTTGTGGAAATGGAATCAGACACACAAGAACAAGCTGCCATTGATGCACTTGATGGCGCTGAGTGGATGGGACGTGATTTGAAAGTGAACAAAGCTAAACCTCGTGAGGAAAGAAGCAACTCCTCTCGCGGTAGCTGGGGTGGCGGTAATAATGCCCGCCGCAACAACAATCGCTACTAAGTCGATTCCTGAAAATTTCACATTTAGAGTCTCCAGCAGATAAAGCCAAAGGCTCCATTCTGCTGGAATATTTTATTTGGTATCTAGTCTTGAACTATTCATCCATATTAAGGAGGAATGAGAATGACACAAGTAGTTTTAGGAGAAAATGAAGGTATTGAATCAGCCTTGAGAAGATTTAAACGGGAAGTTTCTAAAGCAGGAATTTTCCAAGATATGAGAAAAAAGCGTCACTTTGAGACGCCGATAGAAAAAGAGAAGCGTAAAGCAATTGCTAGGCACAAACAACGTCGTCAACAACGTTCTCGCTTCAATTAAAAGTCCAAGCAAATTTGCCCTTCGATTTGACATCTAGCCAACATCTCTTCATTGTTGCCATAGCACTGGCAAGCCACAAGTAATTAGCATACATCAATCAATAAACAACATTGTTCGTAGTATCGCAGTATTGACTTTCGGCGCTACTGAATTATATGGCAACAGCCAAAATGGTTAGGACATTAACAGATGATAAAATTTAGACACAAAAAGGCTTTTCACCCAGTCCCCAGTCCTTTGCTATACATGTTTTCAATTGCGTGAAGTATGGGCTTACAGCTAGCTATGCGCCCCTAACTAATATCGTGTCCGGTAAAGACTTATCATTAATCCCGCAGTTCTTGCTGGGGGCTTCTTAGTTGGGGAAAGAGGAATTTATCTCGTTTCTGCATAGATTACGGGAATTATAACTAATTAACCGGACATGATATAACTTGTACCTGATATGATGTCCGTTAAATTCCCCGTAGTAAAAGCACCCCACCCCCAACCCCTCCCCGAAGCAAATAGTGAATAACGACTACCTAGCATTTCTCCAGGTTACGGTTATACTGCTATCATTGCTGGCTCTACTGGTCAGCTAAATTTACTGAGTGTTATTTTATTCAGAGTATCTGGGTGGCAAATTAGTACTAACTAAATTGAGACATCCTTTAGCTGGAATGTTTCAAGGTATTTTATTGTTTTCTTTTTTCTTTCAGCAGTAGATATATTAATTACAACAGGCTAGGAATAATATCAAGTCCGGGTAATTCCAGTTTAATAAGTAATCACGCGGACATGATATAAGGTATGGGAACATCAGGGAGAAACCAATCCCCAATAACTAATATTTGAGGAGATTTAATGTGTCTAGTCGTAAATTATCTTTGTTACTGAAAATAATAATTGTTTTATTGGTTACTGGTGCTAGTAGTTTAGGTATCAGCTTGCTTTTAACCACAAGCGGATTTGAGCATTTGTTGGAAATTCTCAAGCCAAAAAGCGAGAGTGCTAAAGCGAGTCATAACAAGTTGATGAGTGCAGATGCACAGAATATAAATCCAGTTACAGAACAGATGAATGAAGTGCCAAAGGCATTTCAGGGAGCAATCGTTTATCAAGGGAAACTAAAACCGAATGAGAAAGTTATTGCCCTAACTTTTGATGATGGCCCCAGCCCCAAAAATACGGCACAGATTTTAGAAATCTTGAAGAAAAATGATATCAAAGCCACATTCTTCATGATCGGGGAAATGGTGAAATATTTTCCTCAAGTTGCCAAGCAAGTGGCTGCTGATGGTCACATAATTGGTAATCACACATGGCATCATTGGTATCGCCACATGGACTTAGCTACTGCGGCTAGTGAAATCGATCGTACAGCAGAAATCATCTACAAGACTACTGGAGAGAAAACTACTCTATTTCGTCCTCCTGGGGGCTTTCTGAATAATGGACTAGCCGAATATGCCAGAAACGAGAAATACGCTGTCATGATGTGGTCAGAACAATCGGGAGATGCTGAACGTCGTTCGCCTCAAGTTCCAGGGCTGGTTAAAAATGTGCTGAAATATGCAAAACCCGGTGCAATTGTACTGTTGCACGATGGAGGCGGCAACCGTTCCAAATCTGTCAAGGCTTTACCAGAAATGATCGCAGGTTTAAAAGCCCAAGGCTATAGATTTGTGACAATTCCCCAACTACTAGAAATACAAGCCCAAGAAAAAAGTGTGGAGACAGCAGCATCACCTGTGGTAACAAATCAAGAAGATCCAAACCAACAACTTAATCATCAGTGATATCCCAATACGGTTCGGTTAAGGTTTTTTGATGAAAATTATTGCTCGTCAAAGACGCGATAAATCGCCGTCTCTACAAAGGACTGATTATTGTAGAGACGGCGATTCATCGCGTCTCTTGCCTTGACCAAACAGTATTGAGTGATATCCTGTCCAGGTAATTAGTTAGTTTATTGGCCAGCAATGCGATTGTTTCGACTAACAATGGGATTGTATCGGCTGACAATGCTAATACAACAATCTAAAATCGAGTTTCATACTCAACTTGGAGTTGATTTTCATCCCCCACATCAGTTGAGCCTCGCATCAGAATTTCGTCATTGACTCTATAGAGGACATTGAAACGGAAAGATTCATCGCTAGAAAGAGCGCGTGATAAAGATGCAGAGAAATTTTTATTAATATCAAACACACCTTCCGCTGATAAATTCAGAATTGAAGCTCTTGATGTTTTTGATTCATCATTATTAATCGATGGAGTCGGAAATATCCGAAATTCACTAAAACCAACAGCTTGTCCGATCGCTGTGATAGTTCCTTGTAAACTACCTAAAATGGTAGAACTAGCGAAATTAGTCAGCCCTTGGCCTGCATCTGCTTGACCGAAAGAACCCAGAATTGAGCCACCCAGCAAAGCAACTATTTCTCCTTTGCTACGGCTAGGTTCGCTCGTCAGTTCTAGATTCTCACCCAATTTGCTAGCTGGCCCGTTCACCCTCGCTTGAACGGTAACGCTACGTAAAGTCCCAAAGTTGTTTACAGAAACATCGCTGACTTCAGAAGACAATGGTGATTCTAAAGTTTGAGTGTTCCTTGCTGATGCTTCCGGTACAATTGCCGTCAGTCGGACATCCAAAGTCGGGTCAAGTCCTTGACTTGGAGTAAACCGCGCAGTTTGTTCGTAGCCCCGCGCCAAGGTGAACTCAGTGGAAAATAAGCTCAGTCGTCCTCCTGTCAAACGAATGACTCCTTCAGGAAGCGGTTTGGCTAATGTACCATTAATGGTCAAGTCGCCTGTTGCGTCAAACCTCAATAGGGGCTGACTTAATGCCGCTCCTCCTGGTACAAAGCTGAGTAGGGACTGAGTTGTAACCCGAATATCTTTGCCTAAAATCAACTTTAAATCTGCAAACGTTACAGGTAAGTTGGGTGGAGTTGCAGCGCTAGTGCTTGCGTCTGTTGTCGCCACTGAGTTAGTGCTTCCATCCACTGTAACCACTGGGTTAGTGCTTCCGTCCACTGTAGCTACTGAGTTAGGGTTATTCTCTGCTGCCGGTGTGGCGTTAGGGTTAACCTGTTGTCTATCTAGATTTATGACCTTAGTGTTAGACTCTGCTGTAGCTGCTGATTTTTTTGCCGTAGTAGGCGAGTTGCCAATAATTACCTGACCATCACTCAGTTGAATCTCTCCGCCAATTACAGGTTTTAAGGCTGTGCCGCGAATCACGACATCGCCACCAACACCACCTTCATACAGTCCTGCAAGCTTAAAATTGAGTTTGTCTGCGATTGATACTGTCAGGGGATTCGCTGCGGCTTGTTGAGCATCAAAAATTGGCAAGATGCCTGATGCAGTTACTTGCCCTTGATTGTAATTACCTCGGATATTTTCAACGCTTACCGTAGTACCATTAAATAGTGCTGTTCCTGTGACATTCGTGAGAGGATCGGATAAGGCTTGAGCGCTAAAAGTTGCATTATTAAATGTGGCGTTGCCGTTGATAATTGGTTCGGTTAAAGTACCTTTAACGTTTAAATCTACTTTTCCTTGACCGTCTACCCAAGCGACTTGATTGTTGGTAAGCAGATTTAACAGTGCCAATCCTTCATTTTGCACATTGGCGTCGATGTTGATTTGATTGCTATCAGGTTGCACTTTGGCAAAAGGCAAAGGAGCAGGTACGCTACCTGTAACGGCAACTGGCTGCGTTCCGGTCACGAGTAAGGTACTATCAAAATTCAAGCGAGCGTTGTTGTAATCAAAGTTCACTTGTCCTGTTTGTACGGGTTGTTTGTTAAGGGTCGCATTCGCTAGCGCCACTTTCCCTTGAACTCTGGGGTCTTGCAAACTACCTGCTAAAATGGCATCAGCATTTACATTACCAGTGATATCTACGGGGTATTTTTCGATAAAAGGTTCTAAAAGTGATAAAGGCAGACTGGCTACATTCAATTTTCCAGATACTTGCTCGGTTCCTAACTGTCCTGAAAACGCCACTAGTCCTCGATCGATCCCCACACTCAAGGGTGAAAGGGTGACGATACCATCGGCGAAAGTACCTTGAGCAACGACTGGATTGATGGAATAATTACCCCATTGCCAGTTAGCACCTTGAAAATTAAAGCCAACATTCAACCCAGATTTTAACGAGCCATTGGCTGTAATTGCTCCGCTTAAAGCACCTGTTAATTCTGCAAGGCTGGGTAAAGATGCGGTTTGTTTTTTCTCTACTTGCTGTTCTTTGGCGATCGCTGTTGTAATATTCGAGAAATATGCTAACTGTGTTTTCAAATCTGCATCCGGCAAACTGACAGGCTCAGTTTCCAGTACTTCGGCTCCTGCTAACGTCGGAGGCTGCAACCCGGTACTGAGGTCTTTAAAATCGAAGATATTAAATGCTTGTAAGAGTCTCTGGATTTTCGCTTCGGCAAAATTAGCTTGGAATTGAAATTGCGGGTCATTCCCTGCTTGCACATTACCACTGAGAGCGATGTTGCTATCGCCAATCCGCAATAGACCATTAGCCAAGCTAGCTGTACCATCAGCATAATTGATGTTGCCGCGAAATTCATCGGCTGCAACTCTGGCAACGCGAGGTGCTGCGATCGCCACATCTCCCGCAATGGCATAATTATTCAGATTGACAACTAAATTACCCGATAATTGCCCCCCCAGAGGTTTCAATTGATTGTTAGGTAAAAAGCCGCCAACCAAAGCGATGGGAAACTGTTGGGCGTTGATTATCAAGTTATCTCCCTCAGTTCTACCCGTAGTAACTGCTTCATCGCGTTTAACTAAAAATGAAGTGGGACGATAATCTGCGCCTAAGTTAAGCGCAATCCGATCTTGTTTCCCAGCTAATCGCAGACTTCCTCCTTGTCCGCCTTGAAAATTCACGTTTCCGGTTAAAAGTCGGTCAAATGCCAAGTTACTGACATTGAAATTCCGCAGTCGGATATTCCCATTAGCTTGGGGTACATCTGGAGTGCCTGTAACTTTTCCATTAAAATCCAGTCGTCCTGCTATTGCTACGTCCCCAGGAACTTTAAAGCCAGTATTTTGTAAGTTGAAATTCTGCGCCAGTACATTTAAATCAAATCCCGCAATTTGGGGTGTGCCAGTTGGGGGAGACTGAATAGCGATCGCACCATTAGCAGTAAATCCTGCGGTACTTGCGTTTTCAACGATAATCTGCTGTCCATTCCACTGAAATCTTGCAGTTAGCGGTTTCGCCAGCTGCGCTACTCCTTGGGGAAGGCTGATTTGTCCGGCGGCGCGAATATCTGCAAGTTGGAAAGATTGGGTTGTGCCTGCTAACTGAATATTGCTATTCAGCCGTCCTCGCAGTTGTGGTGAGAAACGGCTGAGTTGAATTTGAGAAGTTTTGACAGATCCTTGCCAGCGTTGTTGTGCAAGTTGACCTTGGGCTGTGATTGTCCCACCGGCGACGTTCACAACCGCATCGGGAAAGACGATATTCTCTCCTTGTTTGGTAACAACAACTCGTCCGCTAGTGGGATAGGTGGCACTAGGCGCTTGCACCCGCGCGACTGTTTGCAGATTGCTCAAAGTGCCGGAAATATCGGCATTTGCCGAGACATTCCCAATGGTAATCGAGGGTGAGGAATTGTAAGCTTTGGCGATCACATCCCCTGGTATATTTTTTGCTTGCACATTCAATGCCACCCTACCTTGGGGTGCAAGCTGAACTCGTCCGCTAGCTGTGACTTGCCCTCCCACATCTGGATTTGCTTGAACGCGAGAAACGTTGACATTTAACGGTGTACCCAGAGAACCAAAAATTTTAGCGTTCGCAGATATACCACCAACATTAATCGGAGTTGAAATACCATAACCTTGAGCGATCGCATTTCCGGGAATACCTTGAGCTTGAATATCTACGCCTACTTCACCTTGGGGAGCGAGTTGAATTTGACCATTGGCGGTGATTTGTCCCCCGGCTGGCGGCGTTATCTGAACATTGGAAACATCAAGTTTTAAAGGCTGTTTGCGAAGTGAGCCAGAAATTTGAGCTTTTGCGGAAACATTTCCCACTGCGATCGGGAGAGTAACGCCATAGCTGCGTGCTAGTATATCTGCTGATATTCCATCAGCTTGAGCATTAAATATTACCCCATCTTTAGCTCCCAAATTAGCTTGACCGCCTCCGGTAATTTCACCACCAGCGGCGGGGACTATTTTCAGATTGGAGACAGTAAGTTGAGATGCAGTTTTGGATGCATTCAAGCGAAAATCAGTGTTGATGGTATTAAATTGAATGCGGTCAACTTGAATCGGTTTGGTATTACTTACTGTACCGCTGACGACTGGTTGCTCAAGTGCGCCGCCTACCTGAATTTTTGCCTGAATTTCGCCACTAGCCGGGACTGACGAATTTACTTTCAAAGTATCTAAGATATTTTTCGCCGTAACAGGTTTGATCTGAGCAGAGACATTAAAACCTGTTTGAGTATTAATTGTTCCATTAGCCACAATCGGAACTTTGCCAAAGTTCGTACTCAGATTATCTAAAGTAACTGTCTGACCTTGAAATAGAAATTTCCCATTAAAATTAGAAACCGGCTGAGGAATATTTTGAATTTTAGCGGTGATTTGATTAGCTGTAGCTGTTCCCGTAATTGCGATGTCTGAAAGTTTGGGTGGAATCTGAACTCCTAAGTCAGCATTTAAATACCCTGCTTGCAGAGCGATGGGTAACTGAATTAATCGAGTGATATCGGATGCTTGTAAATTTTGGGCTGAAAGTTGCAGGTTAGTTTGTTGAGCTTTTACTTGGGTTTCGCCAACAATTTTAGCAGCGCCTCCCCTAGTGAATTGAGTATTGAAGTCATAACCGATCCTTTGATTTCGATCGGAAAATCGGGCAATACCACCAACTCGATCTAATATGACTGAGCCGTTGGGTTTAGTCAGTGCAGTGAATGGCATTAACTCTACATTGCCATCTTGAATTTGAAGTGACTGCAACTCAGTTTGAATAAAGCCTTGTCCTTCCCCAGCCTTAACTTGGGCTGTCACCCAACGACCATCTTTATCTTGTTGAACGTAGACATTGGGTTGAACTAAGGTGACATTTAATGCTAATTTTCGGCTAAGAAGAAGTTGCAATGGCGAGAACTGCACATCCAAAGCTTTTGCTACCACTCGATCTGCATCGGTGGGAGTGGCTGGTATCGATAGAGAGCTAAATCTCAGACTAGAAAGCGAAAAACGTTCAACGTTCCCAACTTTTACTGGACGCCCCAGTAATTGCTCAAGATTTTGCTGTACTAACGGTGCTAAATCTTTATATACATAGTTTCTAGCCCACCAAGCACCAACTATAATTCCAATTAGTAAAACCCCACCTAGAGCCAAACTGGTACGTCCTAAAAGCAGGAGCCACAGACGACGATTAGATGGTTCCTGATTGTTTTCTGAATTTGGCGATCGCGTCATGATTGTTAGTACTACCAGTAATTTTTCTGGAGTGAGGCTAGAGACAAATTAGTTAGTTGTATCAGCAAGTTACAATTTATGGTTTCACAATATCAGGACTTACGCAAGAACTTTGTGGCAAGCTGCTTGTATTTTCGAGGGGAGGCTGCGCCAATAAGACGCATTTGCAGTGCGTCTATGTTATTTCATAATTTTGTGTAATTCCTGAATTTATTTCGATTAATAATTTTTCACCAGACGTTAGTTTTGTTCGTTTTGAGATTTGGAAACTTTGCTGGTATTAGGAAAATTATTTAGAATCTTATGTGCATCTTCAAAAAATTGGTATAAATATTATCTTTCCGCAAGCCAGTAATATTTTATTAAATGACTTTATAATCGCTCCTGTATATACGACCCTGGTTATAAACTTTAACTTTCCAGAATCTAACTTAGTATAGATGACAATGATAATTTAGCCTTCCATTATTCAAGAGGCAAATGTATATACGAACACACTTACAAAATATCTATAAATAAAGCTTAGAGGATGTTTGAAAAGTGCTATTTATTACCCCCCTTAATCCCCCCTTATAAAGGGGGGAAACAAGAAAATCCGGTTCCCTCCCCTTTATAAGGGGAGGGTTAGGGTGGGGTAAAAATATTTGATACATCAATCATAACTTTTCAAACATCCTCTTAGGTTTATACAAAGTCATCAAATAATTTTATCCAGCAATTGCTCAAGTTAAATTTGATACTCAGGCTGTGCTATTAGACATCAACACCCCGGAAATATATCGAGAATAACTACATAATCTTGAATAACAACACATTACTAACAAGATTCGCTACTTCTCTGTAAAGTAGCGAATCTGAGCTTTTCGATTACTGTTTTGCAAACCCAATCAATCATTATCAGATGGATCGTCAATCATTTCTGGTACCAAAGCTGGGTTACTTCTACGTTCTTGTGGTGATTGCTCTCGAATAACATCATCTATTCTCGCAGGGTGTTTGATTTTGTCTAGTACCTCTGGACTTAATTCTGATGGATCGCCTTCTGGATTAGACTTTTCAGCTTGACTAGGAACTGTTTCCTTATTCATAACTATTTCCTTAAACCCTAAACTTATATGCCAAGCTTAAGTTCTTCTATGGTGGGCTACACACTATCTTGGGACTTAATTTCACATGAAGAGTGGGTGAAAAAGGCGATCGCTTAACGAAACTGAATAAAGGCGTTAGTCACCAGAAATCAGTTGAGTATTTTGAACGAAAGAGTTGATAGTGCAGCGTCTTTGGCTTTGCTCATAAATTCTGACTTCTGAATTCTTCTTCAAGAATTGGGGTTTTTGGCTAACTCAGAAAGCAATGTCAATATTTCATGACATTCTGTCCATAGATAGCTGTAATTGTCATAATTTCATGACAATAAGATCCCAGAAGGGCTGATAAATTCGTGAAACATTCAAAAAACCTACTTCTGACCCCTTGATCCCTAGATATGCTTAGTGGTTAATATAGACTTAACAAACAGAAATCCTCCGATCCCAAAGAAATGCTAATTTCAGCATTATGAGGAATTGAAAGGATGTTGGCTCAATTTAAAAACAGATTAAAAAACTTAAAAACTGGGCAAGACCAGGAGTCAGGAATAAGAAATTCATCTGGAATGGATGAGATTTTAAATAGCATTCTTTAACCAGGGGAAATCATTTACCGCTTAAACTACTGGAGGCCAAATTAATGGCAAAAGAACGCCCGCCACTAGAGGAGATGACCTTACGCCAACTACGCAAAGTTGCTAGCGAATATAGCATCTCTCGCTATAGCCGAATGCGTAAATCACAACTGCTGACATCAATACAAGAAGTCCAGCGTAGCAAAAACTTACTCAGTCCATCTCGTTCATTGGAGGCACAAGAAACCGTGGAAGCTGCAAAGTTTGAATTAGGTCAGGAAGATCGTACTGGTGGATCTTTAGCTGATGTTGATGAAGGACTGGCAGATTTGCCTTCTGGCTATGGTGAAAGCCGGATTGTACTTTTACCGCGCGATCCTCAATGGGCTTACACTTACTGGGATGTTCCCAATGAACACAAAGAGGAACTGCGTCGGCAAGGCGGACAACAACTGGCACTACGGATTTATGATGTCACCGACATTAATATCGAATACCAAAGCCCACATAGCATTCAAGAATATCCCGCTGATGAACTAGCTAGAGAATGGTATCTACCAGTTCCAGTTAGCGATCGCGATTATACGATCGATATCGGCTATCGTGCTGCTGATGGTCGTTGGTTAGTACTAGCTCGTTCTAGTAAAGTACACATTCCTCCCGTCTATCCTTCTGACTGGATTGAGGATGTCTTCGTGACTGTAAATTTTGAAGAAGATTTACGTGGCAAAACTCAGTACGAACTAGTCCCTCCTGCCAAGAAAGTTGCAGCTACCGCCAATGGTAATGTTGGTAATGCTGTAAATGGCAACAGCAACCCCATCTACGACGAAATCTTTGGTTTAGCGGAATCTGCCGAAGCACAACGGGTTGCTGGTTCTATCTTCGGCTCCCAACAAGGTGCAGCGCGTCCCGAACAAGCTATTAGCTCTTACATTTTCCCATCGGGTGTGGGTCTGTGGGCAACTCCCACCGTGTCTGGTTTAACCGCTTCCGGTGCAGGAATGTCAGGTGTTGGCTTCTCGGCTTCCGCCGTACCAGTGCGTCCGCGCAAGTTCTGGTTAATTGCCGATGCTGAGTTGATAGTCTACGGTGCAACCGAACCCGATGCTACTGTAACTATTGGTGGCCGTCCAATTAAGCTGAATCCAGATGGAACATTCCGCTTCCAGATGTCCTTCCAAGATGGTTTAATTGACTACCCAATTTTGGCTGTAGCTGCTGATGGCGAGCAAACCCGCTCAATTCAGATGAAATTTAATCGTGAGACACCATCTCGGAATACCAACACCAAAGAAGAAGCTGTCTTAGAATGGTTCTCTTAAGTTTTGGTTCTGAGATTGACTCCAGACTGAAATTTTAAATTATTCCCCGCTATAGTAATTCTGTAGCGGTTTTTTTTGTATTATTATGTTTACAAAAAAATTATTTTTGTTATTTATTTTGATAATCAGTGCAAGCTTATTATCAGGTTGTCAAAAGATGGAAGCAAATTTAGTCCCAAAAGCGTCTAAAACTTGCCCTGGCAAAGATGCCAAGTTCAGTATTGATTTTTTTAAAACCAATAATCAAGGTAAAAAAAATCCTAAAGGTATTAACAATGTAATTATTTTTAATCCCAAATCAGCAGAATTAGATTTCAAAGTGAATGTTGGTCTATCTCATAAACTTTACGCCAAAGATAGTAGAGGTAAACTGCGTAAAGAATATGTAGCAAAACAGTTTCATGAACTCATTGCCGATGAAAATGCTAAGTTAAACGGACAGCTACCCATTGCCGCAATTAATGCCGACTATATAGATACTGATGATAAACCCCAAGGCTTAAATATTTCTCGTGGCGTAGAGTATTCAGGAGCATTTAAAAATAAACGTTCTTCCTTTGGCATATCAGGAGGTACACCCCAGCAGCGACAGGCTACTATTCAAGCTGGCAGAAGAACGAACGATATTCTCAATTACAATTTAGTGGGTGGTAATGGCAGATTCTATCGTCAGGGTAAGTTTAAAGATATTTGTCAAGATTTGGGAGAATTTGCTTGTAAAAATGCAACTAATCGCTCTTTGGCAGCGATCACGAATCAAGGCTATGTAATCTTATTAGTTAATGACTTGAAAGCTAATTCTCAGATTGAATTATCGCAACTTAATCAAGAATTACTGCCAGATATGTTTGATAATGTCTTAGAAGGTATTGCTAGCAATAACTGTTTAGGTAAGATTCAAGAAGGGATTTTATTTGATGGAGGTATGTCTCCAGGATTGTATTACAACCAGAAAACTTATGTAGAAAACCTTGGGCCAATTGGTTCAGTTTTTTTGATTTACAAAAAATAAAATAGTTATATAGCAAGGGACTGGGGACTGGGGACTGGGAACTGGGTGAAAAGCCTTTTTCCTCGTTCCCAGTCTCCGACTGGGAACGAGATATTGGTTATTGACCAATAATTAATGACTAATTCACGAGTTAATGCTTATTTAAGACTTTGTAATTCATCTTGGTTTTGAGTTTTTTGATGAGAAAAGCGAATTCCTACAAAGATGTCGTAAATAAACTCTAGAAAGTCTTTCTTTTGTAGCAACCCCGAAGTTTGATAACAGCCTTTTTCATCTAACAAAGGCTTCATCAGATAGTATGTAGACTGATACTTGTACCAGGGAATACAAGTCCATAAATGATGAATTAAATGGTAGTTCTGACCTAAAATCAGGATGTTAAGAATTGGGCTAGGGTATACACGAGCATTTTTCCAGCGATCGCGTTCAACAAAGGGACGATGGGGCAAATAATCAAAAAATAAGCCCAGTATTAATCCCACTATACCAGAAGGTACAACCCAAAAATTGAGAACGTACATTAAAAAATGATATTGAACTGAGATATAAAAAATTGCAACAACAATTAAGCGGCTAATTAACCATTCCCATAGCTCATATTTGCGCCACAGTCGCCGTCGAAAGAAAAACACCTCATGGGACAAGAATCGAAATGCAATCATCCACAGCGGGCCACCCGTAGAAACAAAATGATCTGGGTCATTTTTGGGATGGTTAACATGAGCGTGATGCTGCAAATGTACTCGTGTAAACACTGGAAAAACGAACCCTAGCATCAGGGCGCTACCATGCCCTAGTATGGCATTAATGACTCGATTGCGGTGAGCAGATTGGTGACAAGCATCATGAATTACTGTTCCAGCACAATGCAAAGCAATAGTGTTAGAAACAAAACACAGCCAGTCTGGCCATTGCCAAAGCCAGTAACCGCAATGAGATGACACCAGTACTGTCACAGATGCAAAAAACAGTAGTAATGTAGGATTGAAATCACCAGGAGGCGCTAACAATTCCTTTGGTGGAGCTTTCAGTAGTTTTTCTGCTTTTGAAGTTACTGTTATTACTTCTGGATCTACTACGTCTTTAAAGATGACTTCCAAGTTGTTGCCATTTAGCTTTTTATAGTCATCAACGGCTGGGTCGATGATGATTAGGTTTTTGTCCGGGATGTCAAAAAAATTAGGATCTAAAGAGGTCATAATTTTCCTGGTCTTGATTCGTTGATAAAATAAGTTTGAAATCCCAAACTCAGCCAGCACAGAATAGATTTCTTGCCCCGATTAAAGAGATGAAAAGATTGAAAATTTAGCCAATACTCTTCTCTATTCAAATTAGGTATGGACTGTAAGAGATAGGGAATAGTAAAAATTTTTGAATTCCTTGCTACACTACACGCATAAACAAAATATTTGATTTTTCATTTTGAGAGTTGCTCCTGTTACTCAATAATGCCAGCAACAACAGCATACATAGATTTTGGTTTGATATCGACATTTATCGATTTGCCCAGTCAATGTTTTTTGCGATGTGCTGAAATTGTGCTTTGTTATTGCTTTTGTGAAAAGCAATTTTCAACAATATAAAGAATACAGTTATTTTCACGATCGATGCAAGAGTTTTATCGGAATTTGACGTATAATAAAAATATTTTAGACACAAAGATCATACTTCTAACAAAAATATATATTTTATTTGCTTAAATAAAAATTTCATCCCTTGCTCTGGATGATGCAATAAGTATATATACTAGCGATCGCTTATCCTCTTTCGATTTCATGCAGTTGCTGTCTTCTTCTTTTAACCAAAACTCCATCGCTGGAGTTTACTGGTAGGCAAAATAGGGAAAGCTTCGTGCAAACCATGACACTTCTTTGTGGAGCATACCACTTTCTACTCTGATTCTGAGTTCGAGACCACCAAAAAGCTCAAATTTCTATATTATTTAAGAACAAAGATTTTGCTATGCGTCAATTATTACTAGTTTTGTCCAGTATACTAACTTTCAGCAGTTTAAATCCCCTCGCCATGACAATAGCAGGCACAACGCCTGATTTATCTGAAATGCGCTTAGTTCAAAAGCTCAACTGCAATAATCCTCAAACTCAAGCAGCAATTAATGAATGTACGAAGTTGTCTTATCAGAATGCAGATAAAAAACTGAATCAGGTTTATCAACAAGTGATATCTTCATTAGAAAGGCCTAGAAAACAAAAATTGATTGCGGCACAACTAGCATGGATCAAGTTTCGAGATACCAATTGTGAGTTTGAAAGAAGCAGTTATGAGGGTGGAAGTATTGCTTCTAGCATTTATTTTGGTTGTTTGGAAGATACTACAAAACTGCGTACCCAACAATTACAAGAATATTTAAAGCCCTCACCCTAAATCCCTCTCCCAAGCTTGGGAGAGGGACTTTGAAATTTGCATTTGTGCAAGAGGTTTATTGAGTCAGAGACTCAATGAATGCATTCCCAGGCGGCAGCCTGGGAACGAGGAAATGGAAACTAGAGTAATTATCTTTTTCTGAGATTAACGCAAACCTAAAATTTCGGAAATCGCCGCTACAATATCTAAATAAAAGTTGCCTTTCACCGCCCGAAATAACTCAAATTTAGAGTCAGGGGCACCAAAAAACGGTCTGAGAAACCATCCTAACTGCATACCAACAAAGGCGTAAAGCAATAACCAGGATCTTAAAATAGTGGTGCGGGTTTTTTTACCGACTTCATCTTGTTGAGAAAGTAATTGCATTCCTTCATAAAGGAATTTAACGCCAAATATGCCTGTAATGCCAAAAATGAACACATTCAGCAGTTTAAAAAATTGATAAGAATCGGGTGTAGTGATTAGAAAAAATAGCGTAACTGGTGCCAAGCTAAATAAAAGTACGCTAATCACGGATACAGATGTGAGTAATACAACGAAATGCTGTAAAATACTGCTCCGAGAACCAAACAAAACATTAAAAAAGAACAAAGTTGGGAAACAAATAATCAGTGTGATTAAATAGAATACCGGAAGCTTAATAGCACCCGATAATGCCTGTCCCCAACTGTGAGATGCACCGATAATTGCTCCATAAAGGGCAAAGAAAATGGAACTAGTTACGAATAGAGAAGTGATTTTATTTTGTAATCGCACTCCCTGACGGATTTCTTCTAAAAATGACTGGCGATCGCGCAGTAAATTAACTAAAACTCCAAATTGTTGAATTCCGCGATTTTGCTTTTTCAGCATATTTTTTTAGGTTGTATATTTTGGGGAATTGCTAACGATTAATTAACGGAATCCAAAGAGATAGCTAAGAGATTTAATCACGCTTAAATAGAAATTACCTTCTCTTTCGCGAAATAGTTCAAAGACAGAACCAGGTGTACCAAAAAACGGTCTGAGAGTCCATCCTAACTGACTGCCTACGAAAGCGTAAAGAAATAGCCAAAATTGTAAAATTTTCTGGCGTGTCTTGCTACCTTCATTATCTTGTTCTAAAACTAAACTCGTGGCTTGATATAAAGACGAAACACCAATAAATCCAGTGATGGCAAAGATAAAGACATTTAACAAAATTAGAAATTGGTAATTATTGGTGGTAATTAAGAAAAACAGCGTGATTGGAGCAAAGCTAAATAAAAGTACGCTGGTGACTGAAACCGCAGTTAATACTAATGCTAAATGCTGGGCAAAACTCCGTTTGGAACCAAAAATAATGTTTGCAAAGAACAACGTCGGGATGCAAATCAAAAGTGTGATTAAATAAAGGGCTGGGAGTTTAATGGCGGAAGATAAAGCTTGCATCCAACTATGGTATGCACCAATGATTCCACCATAAGCAGCGATAAATAAGGAACTGCAAACTAGCAGCGAAATGATTTTATTTGGTAATCTCGTACCTTGACGAATTTCCTCTAGAAAACCTTGGCGATCGCGCAGGAATCCAATCAGCACTGCAAAGTATTTGATTCCTGAAGATTTCCGTTCAATCATGTTATCCTCACATCGATATTATTCTAAGTTTCATCTGAGTAATCACCGCCAGAACCATACTTCCAAGCATCAACCAAACGATGCCAATAATATTGTTGTTCGTTCGGTTGATTCTTAATCCATCTTTCTAGCATTGGACTTAGCGAAAGCAAGGCAGTGTATACACCTAAATTACTGTAATGTAACATCCAATCTAACAAACTTGCCAAACCTACTTGCGGAATTATCTTGACAACTAATAAAGGATGATATAAACCAGTTTTTAGCAGTGTTTGCGTTAGTGCCGAAAACTGCACTATATCTTGTAAAAATGGTTTTAGCACTGGCGTACCCAACTGTTGCATTTCTTGAAATACTGCTGTGAGTAATTGGTTAATTTGATCCGGGGCAATTTTCTGATTTACACCAACACTCATCGCCCTTTGAAACAACCAGGTAACAGTCAAACTTGGCTGATAAGGTTGCAGCAGTGTTAACGCTTTTGCAGATAATTGTTCTGTTTCTAGCGCTTCGTCAATGCCATAAGTTAAACGCTTCAGGTGACGCACCATTGCCCCAAAACCACCAAAACTCAAGGGAGATTGACTACCACTGCTATCTCCGGCTGGGAGAATGCGATTCCAAGGGGTTTTTAGCGGACTTTGGCGATAGGTAGGAAAGAAACCAAATAGTGCCCGTTGAAATTTCAGTTTGTTTAACTCCACTCCCTGATATTCTGGTAACAGACGCAGATATTCCTCAAATAGAGCTTCTAAACTCAAACGTTGAGGTTCTGCATCCATGTAGGTAAACAAGTAAGTGGTTCTGCCATCCCTGGCTGGAAAGGCTTCCCAGAAGTACTGGCATTGATTTTGCAAAGATGTAAATGATAATAATAAATCGCCTGAGTTATTTTCTGGAAAACCTTGAGCGCAACTTCCGACAACCAAGCATAAAGCATCTGGTTTTTTGCCTTGGCGTGCTTGTTGGCTGATGGGTGAAAAATGTCCCATCGCGTCGATTAATAAGCGAGTTTTGAATTGGTTATTTACCATCACCCCGTCGGGATGAACCACTGCTTCGGTAAAAGGTGTGTTTTCTAACAACTTTCCCCCGGCGGCGAGAAATCGGGTTTTCAAGGTAGCGAGTAGATAAACTGGATCTACGCCGATATTCAAAACATCCTCTACCCAAACTTCTGTACCGCCAGCAAAACTAACTCGCGCTGGATTATATTGAGTGGCGATCGCACTTGCTAATTCATCCTCAGTCAGCAAGTTTAATTCCACAAATACATCTAATTCTTTGCGAGAAATATTCCACTCTTGTTCTCTCCCCCGCAAAATACCCCGTTCCAGCAACGCCACCCGCAACCCCTTCACCGCCAAGGCGCAACCAATTAAAATGCCTAAAGTGCCACCGCAGATTAGCACATCGAAGTCTACAACGCCTAAAGGCTGTTGACTTTCTTTAACTAACGTTGGTACTGGTGCGGTGTTTTCGCGCACAGATGTTAAGATGCGATCGCCTTGGCGCAATCCTTTTAAAACATCGCCGGGTAGTTGGGAAAGAATTTCTTCAGTTAAAGACATTTTGGAAAAATTTGACTCTACATTCCAAAACTACCTGAGAATGAAGAAAGTAGCTGAATAAAAAGACCTCTCTCTGGTTTTACTACCTAAAAACGTCCGTCTCCGAGTCAGCTACGGTGTACAGATAAGTCTGAAGTATTTTACGAATCTGGTTTTTACCCCACCCTAACCCTCCCCTTTACAAGGGGAGGGAACTAAATTTCTTTTTTCCCCCCTTTACAAGGGGGGATTAAGGGGGGTAATTTGACTTGTGTATACACCGTAGCCGAGTCGGAGAGGGAAAGAATTGAGCTTTAATTTAAGGCTGCCAGAGGTTTGTCTAACTCACCTTAAATTATCCCAAACCGAATAGTTTAGAAATCGCAGGCAATAATTTATTACCCGCTTCAAGTAGCGAAGCAACAGCAGGTAAGCCTGTAAATATCCCTTTCAACATAGTGATTGCAGTTTTCGCCGTCTTCTGCTTAGTGGATTCTTGAGGACTTTTACCCGCTTCTGCCAAAGTCTTCACCTGTTCTAGCGCTTCGGTTTTGTCTTCTTCTGACAAATATGTGGATTGTACAATCGCATCTTGCAACTGCGACAATAATTCTTTGATTCCTGGTTTCTCGGCATCGGTTGCATCAGGTAACTGATTGAGGGCAATACTCACGTTACCGCTAATGGTTCCTAGATTAGCAATAGAATTATTGCCAGCGATACCGCTTACATTACTGCTACCTTGAATACTGATGCCGCTGATATCTGACATATTTGTATCTCCTTGAGTATAAAATTTTGGCTGCTTGAGAGCAGTATCTACCATATTTTCTAAACTAATAATGCGCTGATCTTTTTCTACAAGTAATAATTGCTGACTCTGCGATAAAGCTTTGAGTTGATTATAATCATCAAAATATTCTGCACTCAGTTGAGATTTATCACTAAGAGCAGCGGTTTTGGCTCTGAGCAAGATTTTATCATCGCCGCGTTTCTCCATTGCCACAATTTCTAACTCGGCTTCGGGATGGTTTTCGGCAAGGTTTTTGAAGGCTATGGCAACGGCGCGGGGGTCAACGCCTTGATTATGGTAAAGGTCGAGGGTGTCAAAAATTGGCTTGATAAAGTTGGCAAAGTCCCCGTCTGCAAATACCTCTTGTTTATTATCAGGTTTGCGGAGGGGGTCAGGATCTTCTTTTGTGGGTAAGCGCATGAAGACATATTCACACCTTACCCCATGCAATTTAGTTGTATTTGTAATGCCCCAATCTTCGATGTACGCGCCGGTGAGTGTTGTACCTGTTAAATCTGTGCCGTCTAGTTGCGTTTGCTTCAGTTTTGCTCTTGACAAATCGGCATCTTGCAAATTGGCTTCACTGAGATCGGTACTAATAAAGCTGGTATCAGCTAAATTTGCTGATTGTAAGTTGATACCTCGGAGGTTTTGACGGTCAAAGTTTTTGTCCTGTCCCTGTCCTGTAACCAGCAGTTGACGTACTTGTGAGTTTTGCAGATAAGTCAAACCAGGGCGAACACGGTCAAGCATTTTGGCTTGATGCCAACGCCTACAGATAAGGATTGTGTTTCGCAAATCTGTACTTTTGAGCGTAGTTTGAGTGAAATCAGCATTGGTTAAGTCAGCGCCACGAAAACTTGTACCTCCTGTTGCAGCAAAAGCGATCGCAATGTTGCGAATTAAAGAGTGTTTTTGATCTTCTTTCATGGCTCGCCAGCTGATGTAGATACTAAATAACGTTCCGGCTAAGGCTACGGCGAACGCTCTAGCTCCGGCAAAGGTTGCGACGACGGCAAAGGTTACAGCTACGGCTCCGGCTCCGGTTCCGGCTACAGCTCCGGCTACAGCTACAGCTACGGCTCCGGCTCCGGCTCCGGCTCCGGCGATAGCTACAGCTACGGCTCCGGCTACAGCTCCGGCTACAGCTACAGCTACGGCTCCGACTCCTACTCCGGCAGTTTTGATTCCGTCGGCTCCGACTCCAGCGGCTACGGCTCCAGCGGCTACGCCTCCGGCTACGACTTTTAAACCAGCTGCTACTCCTTGGCGAATTGTGACGAAGAAAAAGGCAATTAATACGATTAGGACAATCCAGCCGACAATCTGATTCTCTAACCTGGAATTAAATATTAGTGACACAAAAGAACCGTTGACAGCCCATAAAAGTCCTGAAAGTCCCGACAACAGCCATGAGACAAAGATTAGGAAAATTGCCCAACGGCGTTGCAGTCCAGCTTTAACATAGCTGAAGTTTGCACCTGTTAAATTAGCATTAGTGAAGTTTGCCCCTCGGATGTCGGCATAGCTAAAGTTTGCACCCACAAGGTCTTTCCTACCTTTGAAGTTGCGTCCTCGGAGATTTTCACCGGAGAAGTCTAAAGCCATGTTCCACTTTACGGAGGTGAGCAAATTTTACTACACGCTCACCCCTGTACATTCAGGAATGGTTAGATATATTTGTTAGTTGAGGATAAAAGGCGCAACTTCGAGGATAAAAGGCGCAACTTCGAGCCTCAGAAGGTCAACGTCGAGCTTCAGAAGGTCAACGTCGAGCCTCAGAAGGTCAACGTCGAGCCTCAGAAGGTCATCGTTGAGCTTCAGAAGGTCATCGTTGAGCTTCAGAAGGTCATCGTTGAGCCTCAGAAGGTCAACGTCGAGCCTCAGAAGGTCAACGTCGAGCCTCAGAAGGTCAACGTCGAGCATCAAAGGCTCATTTATTGCACTTTTATATTAAAATGCAATGTGCGATTTAATATTCTGACCTCTCTCCAAACCTCTCTCCTAAAAGGAGAGAGGCTTTGATTTTTGCTCCCCTTCCCTTGTAGGGAAGGGGTTGGGGGTTAGGTTCTTCGTCTAAGTTGGCAGCTAGAGAACCGTGAGATACTGCACCGATAAAATCTGCAAGGGAATTGCTGCTTTGCGTGGGTGGGTTGGATGCTGGTGATAGAGTACCTGCAAGTTTTTGAACATACTGCAACACGTCTTTTAGGTGCTGCTCTGGCAGTTGTTCTATTGCGTCAAAGATGGCTTGTTTAGTTGTCATGGCAATAACTCAATGTCGCTTTCAGCTTTACTAGTAGCTCATCAAAGCGATGTATATCGGTAAGTGTGTGGTATGTCCAAGTATTAATGTGGATATAGGCACTGCACAATAAACTTACATTACAGGAAATACTAATGGAACGCTCGAAAATAATTGCCATTCTTACAGGTGTGATTTCTATCATTTTAGCGATCGCCAATTCTAGGGCGATGTCTGACGACTAGCTGCCCTTAACATATAAAGGAAGGAGTAAATCGACGGTAAAAAACATTAGCTATAGAAATAACTATGGAATCAAAGCAAGATGACATTACTATTCTTCAGGAAGCTGAGAAGCGTTTACGGCGACTGTCTCCAGAAAGGCTGCGGGTAGTGAGTGATTTTCTGGCCGATCTAGAAGAAAGAGAAGAAAATGAGGCGACAACGGAACTTTTGAATATCCCTGGTTTTGAGCAAGCTTTGCGTGAAGCTATGCAGGAAGCTGAGGCTGGGGAAGTGGTGTCATTTGACAGTATTCGTCGTCATGTATGAACTGGTACTGACTCGCAAAGCACAGAAGTTTTATCAAGAAGTAGATGCATCACTAGCCCAACGACTAAACCGTTGCTTTGACCAACTGCGACAGAATGCTTACGAACATCCAAACATTAAGCGGCTCAAAGGTGATTTCGCGGGTCTTTTTCGCTATCGAGTTGGTGTCTGGCGAGTTGTTTATAAGGTGGATGAGGAACAGCAACTAATTACTATTTTACTGATAGCCCATCGGAGCGATGTATATCGGTAAGTGTGTGGTATGTCTAAACTATTAATGTGGATATAGACACTGCACAACAACTTGCATTACAGGAAATACTGATGGAACGTTCAAAATTAATTGCTATTCTTACAGGTGCGATTTCGGTCATTTTAGCGATCGCCTACCTGATCGTAGTCCAACTCTTGGACTACCGAGACATGAAACCCGCCCCCATCAGCCAAGTTGACTCACCACCTGCCATTACTATCTCTCACTGGCAGGTTGACAAAATCACCAAAATATAATTTACATTTATTCGATTTGTAGAGACGCAATCAATTGCGTCTCTTGTCATTTATATAAATTGATAAAACTAATGATAACTATTGATTCATCCCTGATTCGATGCATAGATAAGAATAAATACCTATTATTTCTTGTTGAAATAGTTGATTATATAAGAAATAATTAGAGTTATTATCTTAAATTTATTTAATTAGCTAATTCCATTTTGACAGATATAACGGTAAGCTGTTTTTAACAAAATTAAATAAACATAAATTTGTATGTTCTGCGTAGGCGTCGTCCGTCGTAGATCGTCGCTAGATTAACTGGGATCAACGCCAGTTGACTAAAAACCCATAATTTTTGATCCAAATCTTAGAGGTGAGTTGATGGCTCAGTTTCTACTAGAGACTGTTTGGCTAGTTCCGTGCTATGCCTTAATAGGTGGTTTGTTAGCCGTACCTTGGTCGCCAGGGATCATTCGGAAAACAGGGCCAAGACCGGCAGGTTATGTAAACTTGGTGATGACATTTTTGGCGTTGGTACATAGTGCGATCGCCTTACAAGCAACTTGGAATTACCCAGCCCAAGAAGTATTTATTCCTTGGTTATCTACGGCTGGTTTAGATTTAACTATTGCTTTGGATATATCCTCAGTCAGTATCAGCGCTTTGGTGGTGATTACTGGTATGAACTTTCTGGCGCAAATTTATGCGCTCGGCTACATGGAAATGGATTGGGGGTGGGGACGTTTCTATTCATTATTGGGATTATTTGAAGCGGGATTATGTGCCCTTGCTTTATGTAATAACTTGTTCTTCAGCTATGTAATTCTGGAAGTCTTGACGCTGGGAACCTATCTACTAGTAGGCTTATGGTTTAGCCAGCCTTTGGTAGTTTCAGGTGCAAGAGACGCTTTCTTAACCAAGCGGGTGGGAGACTTATTCTTGCTAATAGGCGTGTTGGCATTATGGCCTTTAGCTGGAACTTGGAATTATACAGAATTAGCCGAATGGGCGGCTACTGCTAACGTCAACCCGACAACTATGGCACTGGTAAGTTTAGCTTTAATTGCTGGGCCTATGGGTAAATGTGCCCAATTTCCCCTGCATTTATGGCTAGATGAAGCGATGGAAGGCCCGGTTCCCAGTACGATTTTGCGGAACTCGGTAGTAGTAGCTAGTGGTGCATGGGTGCTGATTAAATTGCAACCGGTGTTAACCATCTCGCCCATAGCTTCTTCGGCGATGATTGCCATTGGTGCGGTGACAGCTGTGGGTGCTTCTTTAATTGCGATCGCTCAAATCGATATTAAACGCTGTCAATCCTATTCTGTCAGCGCATACATGGGTTTAGTATTCATCGCTGTGGGAGCGCAACAATACGAAGCGGCGCTATTATTAGTACTCACCCATGCCATATCCGCAGCTTTGTTGATAATGAGTACCGGGGGAATTATTTGGAATAGCATTACCCAAGATGTTACTCAATTAGGCGGATTGTGGAAGCGCCGCCCGATTTCTGCGATCGCTTTTATCGTCGGGACATTGGGATTAATTGGTTTTCCACCGTTGGGTAGCTTTTGGGCGCTGATGGAACTAGCAGATGGGTTATGGGAAACTCAACCTTGGTTAGTAGGAGTAGTTATTGCAGTAAATGCTTTAACAGCCGTGAGTTTAACCAGAGAATTCGCTTTAATTTTCGGCGGTAAACCTACACAAATGAGTCAGCGATCGCCTGAAGCTCACTGGCCAATGATTTTGCCAACCATGATTTTACTTGGTGTCAGTCTACATCTTCCTTTGGTGTTGCAAAGCTTATCACTTTTACCAGATTGGGTAAGCCTAAATAAAGATGTTGCACTGCTGTTAATTTGGTCGAGTATTTTCGGTTGTAGCATCACTGGCGTGATTTATTTAAGCAATATTCCCAAACCAATTCGCCTCCCTTGGAAAGGCTTGCAAGATTTGTTTGCATACGACTTTTACACCCCTAAACTCTATAAAATGACCATTATTTTTGGAGTTGCCAAAATTTCCCAACTTGCCGATATGATTGATCGGTTTGTAGTCGATGGCATTGTTAACTTCGTTGGTTTATTTTCGCTATTAGGTAGCGAAGGTCTGAAATACAGCACCTCTGGGCAAACCCAATTTTATGCATTCACTGTTCTTCTAGGAGTGAGTCTTTTAGGAATGTGGGTAACTTGGCAATTTTGGGGAATGCAGTTTTTAAATTTGGTTTTTCAAATCTCGACAATTGGATAGCAGTAACTATCCTACTAAAAGTTAACAATTTAATATTGTGAGGAGAATTTCATGAGCAGACAACATCCCCAAATCAATGTTTCTAGAAGAGGTTTATTGAAGTTTGGTGCAGGTGCGATCGGTACAGGTGTATTGACAGCCGGACTTAGTTCCAACTTACTTGCAGTCGAAACAAAATCAGCACCAGATGATCTTACACCTGACAAGGTATTGCAAGAATTATTAGATGGAAACGATCGGTTTGTTAAAGCAAGACGGCGCAATCCTAACCAAACTAAATCACGTTTAGTCGAAATTGCCAAAGGTCAAAAGCCCTTTGCTTCTATTCTAGGTTGTGCAGATTCACGGGTTCCTTCAGAGATTGTTTTTGACCAAGGACTTGGAGATTTATTTGTCTGCCGGATAGCTGGTAATATTGCCACAACACAGCAAATTGGTAGCTTAGAATTTGGTAGCTTAGTGTTAGGTACTAAAGTTATCATGGTTGTGGGACATGAAAGATGTGGTGCGGTAGAGGCGGCAATTAAAGGTGCTTCAGTGCCAGGGCGAATTGGAAGTTTGCTTGAAGCAATTAAACCAAGTGTAGAAAGCTCAAAAGATCAATCAGGAGATAAGTTAGAAAATGCTTGTAAAGCAAATATTTTGGCGCAAATTGAAACATTGAAATCATCGACAGTTTTATCTGAGTTAATCAAGGCAGAAAAACTGAAAATAGTCGGAGGTTATTACGATTTAGATAGTGGAAAAATCAGTCTAGTAAGTTAGCTTTTTTGTCCTTTGTCCTTTGTCATTAGTCATTGGCTAAGAGTAAGTCATAAAGCAATACAGTTCAGTTAAGCCTGAAAGTTATACTGATATATGTTGGGTTGAACAACTTAGGTGATTTACAAGAATAAATATACCGATAGCGTTGGTTTCGACTTCGCTCAACCAACTGATAAATCGAGAGTTGAGCGTTCGCGTAGCGTCTCGCAGAGAAGTCGAGACTCGCCAACCCAGGTATTTTCTTTGTCGGAAATCACCTTAGCTTGCTTCCTATTCGCGTAGCGTCTCCAAAGGAGAAAAGTAAACCAACATTATCGAGACTTTAGTTGGGTAACGCATACGCTCAATCCAATCTATTATTCTCTTAACTAAAGCGTATTGATTCATAAAGGACAAAGGACAAAGGACAAATGACAAATGACAAAAAACAAAGGACAAAATTCCCATGTTAAGTGTCTTAATTTGGCTCCCAATTTTTGTTGCTATTATCATAGCAATATTACCTGGAAGTATACCTAAGCATCGCATTCGTTTAATATCATTAATATTTTCGGGAATAGTTCTGTTCTGGAACCTGTTTATCTTGTTAAAATTTGATATCAGCAATCCAGGAATGCAATTTAAAGAGTATTTACCCTGGAATGAAACCCTTGGTTTGAGCTATCAAATAGGTGTTGATGGGCTTTCTATCTTGATGTTGGTGTTAAATAGCCTGCTCACCTGGATTGCTATTTACAGCAGTAGTCAAGAAACTGAACGTCCCCGGCTATTCTACTCCATGATTTTATTAGTTAGTGGAGGAGTTGCAGGTGCTTTTTTAGCAGAGAATTTACTGCTATTCTTCCTATTTTACGAACTAGAATTAATCCCGTTCTATTTGCTAATTTCCATTTGGGGAGGGGCAAAACGGGGTTATGCTGGGATGAAATTCCTGATTTATACTGCTGTTTCGGGAGCTTTAATTCTAGCAACATTCTTGGGTATGGTATGGCTTAGTGGTTCTACCAATTTTGCTTTTGATGCAGTCTCTACAGAAAACCTCTCAACAACAAAGCAAATCCTTTTACTAGCAGGAATAGTATTAGGTTTTGGAATTAAAATTCCCTTAATTCCCTTCCATACTTGGCTACCCGATGCTTACGTTGAGGCTTCAGCACCAATTGCCATTCTTCTCGGTGGCGTGTTAGCAAAGCTGGGAACTTATGGATTGCTGCGATTTGGGTTGGGTATGTTTCCTCATGCTTGGAGTATTATTGCACCGACTCTAGCGATTTGGGGAGCAATCGGCGCTATTTATGGGGCAGTAATTGCGATCGCTCAAACAGATATCAAGCGCATGGTAGCATACAGTTCCGTTGGTCACATGGGCTATATTTTGTTAGCTGGTGCTGCTAGTACTCCCTTAGCACTCGTTGGTGCAGTCGCCCAAATGTTCAGCCACGGACTCATCTTGGCAATTCTCTTCCACTTGGTGGGAGTCGTGGAAGCCAAAGTTGGCACTCGCGAGTTAGATAAACTCAATGGTTTAATGAGTCCCATACGCGGTTTACCCCTAATTAGCGCCTTACTAGTTTTAAGCGGAATGGCTAGCGCAGGGATTCCCGGTTTAACAGGATTTATCGCAGAATTTATTGTCTTTCAAGGTAGTTTCTCTGCCTTCCCCATTCCAACAATTTTGTGTATAGTGGCTAGTGGATTAACCGCAGTTTATTTTCTCATCCTCCTCAATCGCACTTGTTTTGGCAGACTCGATAACTTCGCCTACTATCCCAAAGTTCTGTGGTCTGAAAAAATCCCCGCTTTAATTTTGGCAGCTTTCATCATCTTTTTAGGAGTACAACCCACTTGGTTAGTGCGTTGGAGTGAATCCACAACTACAACAATGGTGGCTGCAATTCCCCCCTTAGAAAAAACCGTAGTCTCCGAAGTTGCGCTGAAATAGTAAATAGATAAAAACACTTGTAGAGACGGCGATTTATCGCGTCTCAAAATCCATCCCACAGACGCGATAAATCGCGTCTCTACCAATTTACAATTACCATGACAGCAATTAAAACAGCAATTAAATTACCTCCTTCCACACATGAATTTGCCGAAGTAATTCACCGCTTAGAAGCTGGCGGTGCAATGTTACCCGATACTCCAGAAAATTTGATGCAAATCATCGGTTTATATAAAGCTTATGCTGTACCGATGGATTTCTACTGGCGTGACCTACTTTATATTGCCGAACGCGAATTTTTAAACCCGCTTCCCTTCTTTAAATACTTCTTACCTAAAGAGTATTTAGAACTGCATAATCATTATGCTGGTGATGATGCCGATTTACGAATTTGGCGCGGCGAAGCGACTGCACATCCAGAACTCTTGGCATTTCTGGAAAAGGGTGAAACTTTCAAAATGCCGAAGTTATTGCATCACTTGTTGCACGATCGCATTAACATGGAATTTGCGGAAGCTTGTATGCGGGCGATGTTGTGGCACAGAGGGATGGGTGGACAATTTGACCCTTACCTAGATTCTGAAGAATACAAAGCCAACGCCGACCGAGCAATTAAAGCTTACTTCCAAGGCAACCCGGTAATGCTGGGACTTTACACGCTGTTCCCCGATATGTTTTTGGAACAGTGCCGCCAGATGTCATACTACGCTAACCTGGGCTTATTCTGGGAAATCATGGCCCCAGTATTCTTTGAAATGTCCGATCGCTATGATGAAGGTACCATTAGCAGCGTCCCAGAGGCGATGAGCTTCATAGTTAATGGTATATTTGCGATCGCAGGTCGTCCCATTTACCATCACGTTTATATTCGTGGTGAATGCTACGAAATTATCCCCAAATCTAAGGGTTTCATGTGGTTATACGAAGCTGCACTACCTTATGTAGAAGCAGTTTTCTACCGCACTTCACCCTTTAGAGGAACAAAATCTTATAATGCTCAAGCGCGTCAAGTGCCGGAAAACCAAAAAGATTTTCACTATGGTATTCTTTACGCTGATGTATTCCCAGTGGGTACTGCTGGCATTCCCCCAACATTATTAATGCAAGATATGTTGCATTTTTTACCACCCTATCTTGTGGATTACTACAGCCAACATTGCCGGGGTGAAGAAGATATGTTGATTCAGTTGGGAGTGAGTTTTCAACGTTCAATGTACTGTGTCACTTCTGCGGTAATTCAAGCTTTACGAACTGCACTTTTATATCCATTAGATGACCAAAATCCCAAGCATTTACAAGCTAATCGAGACTTTTTTGAAATGCAGCTAAATCGCTTTACCCGTGCTGACTACAATATTCGTGATGCTGCTCGTTTAGGGAGCATTCAAAGTCAAGATTATCGATAAAATATCTCCATTTAAAACCTTTGTAGAGACGTATCACTGCTACGTCTCTACATTCTTTTATATTAGATGTCTAATGGATTGGAAATGCGATCGCTAATAATATAAAGTCAAGCTAAAAGCTATGAGTAATCTCAAATATAGCAACAGGCAAGGTGGTTAGGACATCAACAGACGATAAAACTTAGACACAAAAAGGCTTTTCACCCAGTCCCCAGTCCCCAGTCCCCAGTCCCTTGCTATACTTGCAATTTCATCGAGTGTAGCCCAAGAGTGAAGCACCCCATCCAATGAAGGCGCTACCAAAGACTAACCATGCAGCATTGATGCGAAAGTGAATGGCTAAAATGGCACAGACGATCGCGATCGCCAAGCCGAGAAAATCTACAAATGGGGCTTGTGGTAATGTTAAAGTTGCTGTCCCCAGTTGTAGAGTAGTCACAACCATTAAGGCTACAGCACTAACATTCACAGCATCCAAAAATGCTCTAGTCCAAGAAGAAGCTCGTAAGCGTGGAATTAGAGGATTTAGGGCAGCAACAAAAACAAAAGAAGGTAGAAAAATTCCGATTGTGGCAACAATTGCGCCAGGTATGCCAGCAATCACATAACCGATAAAGGTAGCAGTGGAAAGTACTGGCCCAGGGGTAAATTGACCAATTGCGATCGCATCTAATAACTGCTGTTGTGTCAGCCAGCCGTATTCTTGAACTAATTCCCCTTGCAGAAAAGCCACCAACAGGTAGCCACCACCAAACAAGACACTACCGATTTTGAGAAAAAACCAACCCAATTGCCATAAAGAAACATTAGCTACAGTAGATGCAGCCCCTACTGATGTAGCAAGTACAGCCGATGCTTTCAAAGTTGCACCTGTACTGAGACTAGCAATCAGAAAGTTGGCTTTATCTCCTGGTTTATCGTTTTTTTCGCCAGAATGTAACCAAACCATACCCAGCAATCCCCCAATTAATAGGGCAATTACTTCATTTAATTTGAATAACAATGTCAGCAATGCCACAGCGAAAGCGATTACTAGTAATTGGCGAGTTTTCACAGCCTTTTTGGCTAACCCCCACAGGGCATTGATGATAATTGCTAAAACGGCCGGTTTAATCCCATAAAGCAAAGGAGTAATTTGGGGTAGAGTACCGTAGGCAACATAAACCCAAGCAAACCCACCAGTAATTAGAACCGCAGGCAAGACAAAACAAACGCCTGACACAATCAGCCCCAGCCATCCTGCATAGATGTATCCTATGTGGATAGCCATTTCTGTGGAATTTGGCCCAGGAATTAGGTTAGTTGCACCCAGCAAATCTAGAAAATGCTCCCTTGTCAACCATTGACGCCGCTTAACTACTTCATCTTCAATCATGGCAATATGGGCAACCGGGCCTCCAAAGCCGATGACGCCCAATTTAAAAAACAGGTTGGCGAGTTCACCCAAACGACTTGGTGCTGAGTTAGTCATTTTTGCTTGGCAATATACTTTTCAAGTAGGAATTGCTTGAGGTGGGGTTGTTCTAAATTTAAACCAAGCTCTTGAGCTTTCTGACTAATTTCCTCATAAGTCAGACCTTCACTAATAGCATTGGCAATCAAGGCGATACCACCAGCCCTGGCTCCAGCAGCACAGTGAATTAAAATTGGTTTGGGTAAGTTCTCAATTTCCTGAATTGCTAACTCTGTTTGCTCTTGATTTGCTTCTGAAGGCTTTAATGGTACATTAGCATATTGCAGTCCAGCCGCTTCAGCTTGCTGCTGTTCGTCACTGAGAAAACCTGCTTCATCGGGAGAACGCAGGTTTAGCACTGACTTAAATCCCTCTTGGGCTGCCTGTTTTAACTCCTCAGAAGTTAGTTGGGGAGCAGCGCTCAAGTCGTCACTAACTTTTTTAGTGTTGCTCATAATCTTTAAAAGCACTATTCCGATAGCTTTATCGTAGTTTATTATGTAGATTATTTATAGAGCAATTTTTGTAGAGTGGTTGAGGCTAAAATGCAAATGCCTTGACCAAGGAAAGAATACTCATGCAAAGCAGCTTCTATTTTGAGAATGACATGAAAATCACGGTTTTCCCGCAGCATCAATTTCCCCAGTCTTGCCATCAGTTGTTTTAGTACTAGCACTACTATATAAATAATCGATCGCTTCAACGAAATAATCAGATTTAAAAGGCTGCGATTGCTCTGCTTAGATTTAAAAAGCCCTGATAAAAGTTCAGGGCTTTGCTTTATATACGGTTTATTAAATACCAGCCTAAAATTTTTGCTGGCGCTTTTCTATAGAAATAATTATCCCTGAATCGCTTGCTCAAAGATAGCGGAGAACTACCCATTTTTTACCTGGGTAGCTATTTAATAAAGTCTTTAGATTTGTATATATCTCTACTGTGCGATCGCTTTTTGGTAAAATTCCCTTATCTTTAAGGCTGAACTTCGCGCAGCCGACGCTCCAGAAAGCGACGTTCGCTGTCATTAGTAACCAGCATGAGCGCGATCGCGTAGCTCTCTGCGGCTGACGCTGAGGCTCCAATGCGGCGCAGCATCTCCGCACGGGTGGCGTAAAATAGATGATAGTCATTAAGTTGAGGGGCAAGCCCATCAATCAGTCCGAGAGCCGTCTGAGGACTTTCTATCATTGAGATCGCCACCGCCCGATTCAGCGAAACAATCGGTGAGGGCTGCAAACGTTCGAGTAAATCGTAGAGGCGAACAATTTGTAACCAGTCCGTTTCTTTTGCTTGTGCTGCCTGACAATGTAGTGCCGCGATCGCTGCTTGCACTGCAAACGAACCAATTTCGCCCCGCAATGCCTCTTCAACGAGGGGTAGCGCCTCAGCAATCTGCTGTTGATTCCAGCGACTACGATCCTGATCTTCGAGCAACACCAGATCGCCTGCCTCATCCAAACGGGCATCGCGCCGGGAGTCGTGCAGCAACATCAGCGCCAAAAGTGCAGTCACTTCTGAGGGCGGTTGGGGTGCCATCAACGTCCTCACCAGGCGACCCAGCCGAATCGCTTCTGTGCAGAGGTCAGCCCTCATCATCGTCTCGCCCCTAGTCGTCGCGTAGCCCTCATTGAAAATCAAATAGATCGCCGTCAGCACTGCGTCTACCCGCACAGACAGATCGGTTGTGTCCGGCACTTTATAGGGAATACCTGCATCCCGAATCTTGCGTTTGGCGCGTACCAGTCGTTGCGCCATCGTTGGCGTGGGCACGAGAAACGCCCGCGCAATTTCATCTGTTTCAAGTCCGCCCAGCAGCCGCAGCGTCAAAGCAACCTGTGCCTCGATCGCTAGTGCTGGGTGGCAGCAAGTAAAGATCAGCCGCAGCCGATCGTCTGGAATCTCGTCTGTGTCGTAAGTTGGCTCCTCGCGGGTTGGGATTAACCCGGAGGCGGCGTACCATTCCAATTTTTCCGTCAGCCGTGTCCGCCGTCGGAGGCGATCGATGGCTTTGTATCGGGCTGTTTTGACGATCCACGCACGGGGGAGATCGGGCACGCCGCTAGACTGCCATTGATTCACGGCGGCTATAAAGGCTTCCTGTGCTGCTTCTTCAGCCACATCGAAATCTCCCACCAAGCGGATGAGGATGGCGACGATCCGCCCCCATTCAGCCTGATAAAGGGAGGCGATCGCTTGGTTTACGTCTGTTTTTGCGTTTGGGATCATACCTGAATTGAAGGAGGCAGGGGGCAGTTTTTCTCTTTTCTTCGATAAAAATTTTTGGCGAGGTGTCGATTTGAGATAGCACCGTTCGACTTACTAACAAAGGGAAACAAGGGAGGTATACCCAGATCGTACTAAACGATAAAAATTTTTGGTGGAGTGTCGATTTGAGTCAGCACCGTTCGACTTACTAACAAAGGGAAGTAACAACGGGAAATAAAGGAGGCAACCTGATGAAATATTTGCTACTGATTTACCTGGAGGAAAATGCCCTGAGCCAAACTGAACGGGAACATTGTTATGTTGAATCCGCACAACTGGCACAACAACTCAACTCGAAGGGGCAGTATCTCGCAACCGCCCCACTCCACCCTGTGGCAACTGCAACCAGCGTTCGGGTGCGCGACGGCAAACCACTAATAACTGACGGGCCGTTTGCAGAAACTCGCGAACAATTAGGCGGTTTTTTTCTGATTAATGCTCAGGATCTCGACGAAGCGATCGCGATCGCCGCGCGGATTCCAGGCGCGCACGTCGGCACCGTTGAAATTCGACCTGTGATTGAAGTTGCAGGTTTGCCAGAGAATTCGTAACTGCACTCAACCTCAACCCAAAAGGAGAGATGACGATGACAACCAAAAACGCGATCGCCACTAACGAAGTTCAGATTCGCCAACTAATTGCCGAGCAACAACGCGCTATCTGCGCCAAGGATGTTGAGCAAATCATGTCCCACTATGCCAACGAGATTATTGTCTTCGATGTTAAACCTCCTTTCCAAACCCAAGGAAAAGATGCTTGGCGTCAAGTGTGGAAAGAATGTTTGCCTTACTTCCCCGACACCTTTGAGATTGAAACACGAGACCTCAAAATTACCGCCAGTGAAGACTTAGCAGTTGCACATTGGCTATTTCGCTTCACAGGAAGCCAAGACCATCCAGCAATGCAGACCTGGATGCGCGTCACCTCTGTCTGCCAGAAAAATCAAGGCGAATGGCAGATATTACACGAACATCTCTCGGTTCCATTCGATCCAGAGACTTCTCAAGCTGTATTCACGCTCAACCCATAGGCTAATCTACTGAGTCAACGCCATGAAACCCAATCCTTATCTCATGTTCAACGGTAACTGTGAAGCCGCGTTCAAGTTCTACGAACACTGTCTTGGTGGCAAAATTGTCATGATGATGACCCACGGGGATGCACCCTCAGCCGAGCATATACCTGCCGAATGGCATGACAAAATCATGCACGTCTGCCTCGATCTGGGCGATCGCCTCTTGATGGGGTCTGATAGTCCGCCTGGGTATTTTGAAACACCCCAAGGCTTTTACGTGCAAATCAGCGTTGACGAGCCAGCGGAGGCAGAACGCATCTTTCATACCTTAGCAGAAAACGGAAAAGTGAAGATGCCGATCGATCAAACCTTTTGGTCTGTCCGCTTTGGTATGTTGGTCGATCGATTCGGCATTCCCTGGATGGTCAACTGCCAGAAAACTCCTTGACTTGTGGGCAGGTGCTTATGGGCATCTTCCCTGTAAAACCTCAGCGCTTTTTCGCCGATCTTTGACTGTGCAATTCAAAACTACTGCCTCCTGCCTCCTCCGTTCACTGTGAAATAATTCAAAAGAAGAACCCATGAGTACTCAAATTTTCGTTAATCTCCCAGTTAAAAACCTCAATCAATCGATCGAGTTCTTTACTCAACTCGGCTTTGAGTTTAATCCTCAATTCACTGACGAAACTACCACCACATGTATGATTGTGTCTGAAAACATCTTCGTCATGCTCTTAACGAATGAGAAGTTTAAGACGTTTACTCCCAAAGAAATTTGTGATGCCACAAAAAGCACAGAAGTGCTTGTGTGTTTATCTTTTGATAGCCGAGAACAAGTTGATGAAATAGTTCGCAAGGCAGTCGCCGCTGGTGGAACAACCTACAATGAACCGCAAGATCACGGTTTTATGTATGGACATGGATTTGCTGACTTAGATGGCCACATTTGGGAAATTATCTACATGGAGCCAAGCGCAATAAATCAAGGTTAATTGCAGACATCTAAATAATACTGCAAAGCAAAATTCCAAATTACAGCTATTTTCAAGTAAATAGCTGTAATACACAAATGCAAATACTCCTACCTTCTTCAAATAGCTCTTTGCCATAGATGTCGCCCATCAAACCCTTGCTTAATCCAATTCAGACATTCATATTCAGATTTGAATAACTTTGGATCTGCAATATTATTTAATAACTCTGGTGGATAATGGTCATAAAAATATTTGTCTCCTTCTTGGAAGATGATAATCAAATTGTTCCGATAAACATAGCGAGACTTAAAACTATCCCCCCGATGAACAAACTCGGAATTTTGATCGATATGCTCTTTAGCAATATCAATAATGTTACTAACGCCACTTCCATAGATTCCTGCTGGATTTTCTGCTTTATGAAATTGGCTTTTGTGTCCAATCTCAGATAACAATTTATACGAATAAATCTCGTAATTATCCGCTTTGCCAAAAACAAATGGAATTATGAGATATCCTTTATATGAAACTGAATTTTCATAAAGAAGACGACTCATCTCAACCTCCTTTGGTAGAACTGCTCTGAAAGTTTTTTCTTTAACAGAAAAGTATTACAACCCCAATTATCTACTAAATAGGATTACCATAAACTGAGTTGATTGGGGGGATGCTCAAGATTATTCCAAGGTAGGGGTGGAACTGGTGTGCCATTCTGTTCCAATAGCTGTTGGAAGTGACGGGCTGTATTGGGCGATCGCGCTTCTATTGGACAATGGACAAAGAAATAAATTTGCACTCCCATCTGTAACCATTGCTGAATCTGCCTCACCCACTCTTCCATAAATGGCTGATTCACTGATAAATTCGGATGAGAAATAAATCGAATCAGAGTAAAAGGTGCTGTCACACTCAATTGCAACGGTAATTTCGGTTTGCGCCGTTCCGATTGCAATTGGGGGTCATCATCTCCAGTGTAAATGGGGCGCGAGTCTAACAGTACTCGTCCGACACCTAAATTTTCTAAAAGCGCCGTCAAATTACTAGCATGGGGTTCCTTGAACCAGTCGGGATGCCGAACTTCCACTGCTAGGGGTGCTTCTGTACGCGGCCAAGCTTCCAGAAAGTTGGACAAATCATCAAGTAATGCAGGTGCATAGCCCGGTGGTAACTGGGCAAAAATTGGGCCAAGATGTTTACCTAAAGGGCGCATCGCCTCCAGAAATTTTAAAGCAGCTGGTATATAAGGTTTCAGCAATCCTTGATGGGTAATATCTCGCGGTAATTTTAGACAAAATTCAAAATTTGTTGGTGTTTCGGCAGCCCAACGAGTTACAGTTTCTTGGTTAGGCACGGCATAAAAGGTCGTGTTACCTTCTACAGTGGTGAAGCGACGACTATAGACATGGAGAAAATCAGCAGTGCGAGTACCTTGGGGATAGAGTTCGCCTACCCAATCTTTATATGCCCAAACAGCACAACCGATAAAAAAGTTCACAATGCCTAAAAGCCTTGATGTATCATATTCAATTTTACACGCAGGTTGTAGGGATTAATAAAGCTAAGTCAAATTACCGACTTGTGAAAAAAAATCATAGATTTTTTCTCAAAATGCTTGATTGCTTTCTCATTTCGGTAAATTCAGCAAGCAAAAAGGCACATTGCTTTCTCAAAATGCTTGATTGCTTTCTCATTTCGGTAAATTCAGCAAGCAAAAAGACATATTGCTTTCTCAAAATGCTTGATTGCTTTCTCATTTCGGTAGATTCAGCAAGCAAAAAGGCATATTGCTTTCTCAAAATGCTTGATTGCTTTCTCATTTCGGTAGATTCAGCAAGCAAAAAGACATATTGCTTTCTCATTTGGGTAGATCGCGTACTCATTGTAGTGTTTTAGGCAAGCAAACAGGCATATAGCAGTTTTCAATTGCATTGCATAGGAGTCATTTATGCACCAATACGTTTCAGTTAAGGGACTTCCAAATAAAAAAACATCCCAAATTTTCTTGTGGGATGAGTGTCCCCACCCGTCCCAGATTTAGGGCGCTCATGTTGCCCACCCCACAAAATGGATAATTTATTTCTTGGAAGTTATAGCACAAGCCAACGTGGTTAGGACATTAACAGATGATAAAACTTAGACACAACAAGACTTTTCACCCAATCCCCAGTCACCAGTCCCCAGTCCCTTGCTATAAGAAAAATTGTAGGTTGGGTTAAGCAAAGCGCAACCCAACAAAGCCCCGAAAATGTTGGGTTTCGTTCCTCAACCCAACCTATACATTTCAAAGTTTTTGGCACTAACCCAAGCGTATTGCCCTATGCCTATTCCCGACGTCAACAAACAATCTAGCTGCGTCAGTCCTGTACGTTTCAGTTAAGGGTTATTAGTGTGGATAATTGGTTTTTTTAGACGCGATAAATCGCGTCTCTACATGAGGATTTTGGTGTTATGGCGCCACCTTAGTTATTGATAAATTGAACCATCAGGCATAATTGCCCCTGCTAAGTTAGTCCCAACTAATTTAACCAGAAGCCGCTCGCCAGAACGAATCCGCGCTCCCGTCAAGTCGGCTCCTCGCAAGTCGGCTCCACTGAGATCCGCTCCAATCAAATTAGCGGCGCGTAAATTCGCTTCCCTGAGATCGGCTAAAAGTAGATTTGCCCGAAATAAATTTGCTTCAGATAAATTTGCACCTCTGAGGTTGACTTTGTGCATAAAAGTATCGCTGAGATTAGCACCGCTCAAATTGGCATAACTCAGATTTCTGCCAGATAAGTCTTTATTGCTCAAATTTGCCCGACTGTAGTCTTTGCCGCTTAAATCTGAGTTTTGTTTTGGTGGTTTCTGGGTTGGTTGAGATGGTTTTTCCTGTTGAGGTGACGGTGAGTAATGTGTGGTTTGATATGTAGTTTGATGTGTGGTTTGAGGTTTGGTTTTTAGAGAGCGCAACTTTTCACGAGCTTCATTTATAGCTTTCAGCTTGTCTTGTGCTTTCTGCTGTAAACGGAGATTGTCTTTGGGAATGCGATCGGGATGCCAAACAAAAACTAAATCTTTGTAAGCCTGGTTCACTTCTTCAAGTGTTGCTCCAGGCTCTAATTCCAAAACTCTATAGTACCGCTCCAGATCGCTCATACGATATTTTGGTGGACAATCAACTTAATTATGAGTGATGGAGTCATTTATACGCTGCATCATTTGTTATGGATTATGGGGCATGGGGCATGGGGCATTGGGCATGGGGCATTGGGCAGGGGGCAGAAGTTTTTTAATTTTTAATTTTTAATTGATTTCTCATCTCCCCATCTCTCCATTTCTCCATCGAGCGATCGCTCGAAAATATGCTGCAATTGGAATCTGATAAACTTCAATATAAATCCAAACAATAATTGATAAATGTGATAAGAAAGTTAATATTGTCCAAATATATGGCATCCAGGTAATGGGTTCTTTCAGATTAGCAGGAAAATAGTAAGCTACTATGCCAATTAGAGTAGTGGGAAGAATTATAAAAACTGCTGCTGCTAATCCATAACCCCAACCTAATTCCATACCTTCCAACTGGCCTTCTGTCCAATTAAACCCATTCCAACGCCAAGTTAAAGGTGGTTGCCTAGAAGGCATCTTGATTTGCTGTTGCTCTAAGTTGACTGTAAAAATCTCTTGGCAAAAGTCACAAGCCATAGCTTCCATCAATGGCATGTGAGAAATCTTACCTATTCGACAGACTGGGCAGGGGTAAGCTCCATAATAGTCGAAAGATTGGGTTAAGATTTTGGAACTGGGCATAATGAGACAGATGATCCTAAAAAATTGATCTGGTCAATGAGAACTTGGGTAATAATGTATGGCGGTATGGCGGTTGTCAATTTCCTGCAATAAGCTTTCGTAAGATGAAGTCAGGAGAATTATATATTTTAACTTCTCAATCCTGAATTTTTCTTCTGAGGTTATATACAGCAGTTTTCTTTTGCATAAGGTATAAAGCCACTGGTTTTGAGGCAGGAGGCAGGAGGCAGGAGGCAAAAGGCAGGAGGCAGAAGAATAATTTGATTTGTGAATCCTTGGTTATGTACCTTATTTAGTTGCAAACTGCTGTAACTATTGCGATCTTTAATGACAAGCCCTTCTCTACGAGAGGCTGCGCCAACGGGTTCGGAGGTTCGCAATCGACGGAACCGCCAAGACTGCGACCCCCTCACCGCTTTTTTCGTCTACGCAAATAAGCAACTAGTACAATCAGAACAGAGTGTGATTTTGAATTGTGCAAAGCGTTATAGTCTTAATCCCCAGAGTTGTACTGAGTCTATCGTTTTTTTATAGTTTGTGCAGGTCTTGACAAAGCCCACTCTTGCTGCTATGTTTACATTAGATAGGTATATTTCTTAAGTTTTCTAGTAAAAAGCCCGCAAATGCTTAACACAAATTCCTATTTTTATTTTTGGTTTAGGGTGGTTCACCGGGGGTGAATTAAGTTTCCTAATGGAAACCGCCCGGTGAACCGCAGAGCAAACTCTGCGGTTTTTGTTTTTTTAAGGAGAATTTCATTGTCATGACTTATTTCATTAGTTGGTTTTATGGCTTTTACTTTTGGCCCAGAATAAATTCCGGGTAAATAGCGTCATGCCAATGAATCAGAACGCGCCCGGAACTTTTAAAGGTTTCGGGCTTTTTTATTATTTGGGAATGGGAATGGGGCATTGGGGATGGGGCATGGGGAATAGACGGACAACGGAGACAAGGGAGAGATGAGGGAATGAGGGAGAAGAATTAATAACCAATTCCCAATCCCCAATGCCCAATCCCCAATCCCCAATGCCCAATCCCCAATCCCCAATCCCCAATCCCCAATACTTAACTTTTCAGGAGAATGTAATCATGATTAATGCCAAACTTGCTGCACAAGCCCATCTCAACCACCAGACAATCGTTAAAATCTCGAAAGAAGTCGCTTTCGGCGGTAAAGAACTGGTAATTATCGGCGGCCCCTGCACTGTTGAAAGCTTAGAACAAATGGAGATAGTCGCTCAAAAGCTATCTAATGCATCAGTACAGGGGTTGCGTGGCGGTGTCTACAAACCTCGCACATCTCCCTACGCTTTCCAAGGTATGGGAGAGTCAGGATTAGAGATTTTAGCCAAGGTGCGATCGCATTACAATATGCCAGTTGTCACGGAGGTGATGTCAATTTCCCAAATTGAAGTAGTCGCCGCCCACGCTGATATGCTGCAAGTTGGTAGCCGCAATATGCAAAACTTTGATTTGCTCAAAGCTTTGGGACAAGCTGGTAAACCAATACTGCTCAAACGTGGTTTAGCAGCGACTATTGAAGAATTCGTCATGGCTGCTGAATATATCCTTAGTCACGGGAATCCTGATGTGGTGTTGTGCGAAAGAGGTATTCGCAGTTTCGACGATTACACCCGTAACGTCCTAGATTTAGGAGCAGTGGCAGCACTCAAGCAAATAACTCACTTGCCTGTAATTGTAGATCCTTCCCATGCCGTCGGCAAACGGGAGTTGGTCGCACCTGTAGCTAGGGCTGCGATCGCTTGCGGTGCAGATGGATTAATTATTGAATGTCACCCAGAACCAGAAAAATCTGTTTCTGATGCCCGTCAAGCACTTTCTTTAGAAGATATGGTGCATTTAGTTAATAGTTTAAAGCCTGTAGCTACAGCCGTTGGACGGAGTATATCAGATGTTGGGGCGGGTTTGTCACCTGCCCCGATTTTTTGGGCGGCTTAAATTTCAGCAAACAGCGATCGCTTCAATATCTCAGCCAAAAGATTTATTTTGGGTTGACGGCAAACAGCGATCGCTTTCGTAAAATAAACTTGTTACTCCAGCTATTCCATTTGTTCTCAAACGTATTTTTACAACACAATCTTCTATATATAACTCTTATAGGAATCAAACCGGATTCCTATATATAAATATAAGTTATCGTTTTAACAAATAAGACTATTTGATTTTATTCTCTAAGTCGTTTTATCCTGAAATCAGTAGATATTTTAACTTTTACTAAATTGCCCAAAGAAATTTTAGTATACCGATCTTTCAACTCTGAGAATCTAAACAAGGATAATAACTAAATGCTAGAGCAGCAGATTGATTGCCCCATCAAGCCTAAGACAAGTGCAATGATTATGAAGCTTTTTCAAATCACTTTAGTGGTCTTAGTACTTTTAATCAACTTAGTAATTGCTTTCCCATCTTGGGCAGACAGTACGCCTTCTTTCACTAATCATCTTAACAACTTTCAAGTTGGGCAAAAAGTCATTTGGCTTTACAAGCCCCGCACTGATTCTAGCGATGTCCAAAGAATTCCTGCCGAAATAGTCAAGTTAAGTTCCAAGCAAGTGCAAATCAAGGTGTACAAACCTAACAACGAATTTGTCAATCGTTGGGTGAATCCAAACAAGCTTGAGAATTCGACAAAAATTAAATAGTCAGTAGTCATTTGTCCTTTGTCCTTTGTCATATGTGATTACAAAGGACAAATGACTAATAACAGCCAACAGAAAAAAATGATTTAGGACTGCTATAGTTAAAACTCTCTTATGTGGATTTCGTTTTCATAATTAGGATCTTCAGTACCAAGCAGTTTATCCCAAAACGTAAAATACAAACCGTAGTGTACTTTATACTTACGATGATGTATGGAATGATGCATAGAACCAATAAGCCACTTTCCAATCCAGTCACTTTTAGATGAGGAAGGAAATAGCTCAAATCCGAGATGAGTAAACACTGCCCATACTGTCATAGTTATAAGTGCGGCAACTAAAGTGACGAAATGCAGGGGAACTATGAAGCTTACACCTACAAAAAAAAGTGCTTGTACAATTGCTTCTGGTAAGTCGAAGGCAGAAGAACTCCAGGGTGTTGGCTCTCCTGAACGGTGGTGTCCAAAATGCATCCATCTAAAAATTCGAGGATGGTGAAACATCCGATGGATAAAATAAAAGTAGGTATCTTGAAGAATTAGTACTGCAATAAAGCTAACTATTAAATACCACAGTCCGTATTTCCAGATGTCAGCGTATAGCAGGGTTGCTCCCAAATTATACTCTGAGATCATAAATGCTCCAGAAATAGCAAAAACTACTGTGGAGATTACTGATAATTCAATATCCTTTTTAATGGCACAATTCATCAACGGTTTCAAACGCAAACTCTTGTTGGTAAGAGACGCTCCTAAAACTAAATAAAAGAGCAAGTATGCTCCGCCGGCAATCAGAAAGTATCGGGCAAGAGTGATGCCGAAGAAGAAAAAGCAATAATACCAAAATGAGTGGTTCGTCAATTAGACCCATCCGTAAGATTAATTTGGTGAAATGAAAATGCTGATTATGTCTGATTTTTTTGGTTTTCATTACCAAAAATAACCAAATTAAGATTTAATTTGTTAATCGACAAAATCCACTGCTTATTTTACAGCATCAAGTAGTTCAGATAATATATATTAATTTTTATAATAAAAATTGAACTAATTTTATTGCATATATAAATATAAATTATTACTATTCATAAAAAAAGGTTCTTGGTTGACTCAAATTGTAGTAAATAGCTAATTTTGTAACTTAGTTACAATTTATTTAAGTTGTTTGTTTATATTATATATTTCAACAACAATTGAATATATTTTTATTCATTGTGTTCTTTATAGCAACCGCCAAGGCGGTTAAGCCATAAACTGGAAGTAGACCTTGATGAAAGCTCCAGTAGAACCTCTGGGAAACTTATGCCCAAACCTTATAGTTATGACCTCCGGCAAAAAGTGATCCAAGCAATCTTGCTTGATGGCTTAAAAATTACTGAAGCAAGCCGTATATTTAACATTAGTCGTAACACTATTCGATTATGGCTCAAGCGGCAACGTGAGACAGGAGATTTTCAAGCATTGCCGAATCAACCACCTGGCAATGGGCATAAAATTACTGACTGGGAAAAATTTACTTCCTTTGTCGAGGCTAATGGGGATAAAACTCAAGTAGAGATGGCCAAACTCTGGTCGGAAGAAATTAGCGTTCGCACTATATCACGAGCGTTAAATAAAATTGGGTTCACTCGAAAAAAAAAACTTATGGTTATCAACAAAGAGATGAAGTTAAACGATTTAAATTTATTGAAGAGATAGCCAGGTATAGACCAGAGAACATAGTGTATATAGATGAAGCTGGGATGGATAGTAGAGAAGATTATAGCTATGGCTGGAATCAAAGAGGGAAGCGCTTTTATGCTCTAAAAAGTGGCAGAAGACAAGGACGGATTAATATGATCGCCGCTTTATGTAATGGTCAGTTATTTGCTCCCTTTACGATAGAAGGATCTTGTAATAGGAGTGTGTTTGAAACTTGGTTGAAAACTTGCTTAATCCCCCAATTAAAACCCGGTCAAATCGTGATTGCAGATAATGCCAGCTTCCATAAAGGTGGACAGATTATTCAATTAATTGAAGCTGCCGGGTGTCAGTTAAAATACTTGCCATCTTATTCCCCCGATCTTAACAAAATTGAGCGATGTTGGTCATGGTTAAAAAGCCGAATTCGTAAGCAAATAATTCAATTTGGCTGTCTGAGAGATGCGATGGAAGCTGTGCTTCACACAGCGGCTTAACCGCCTTGGCGGTTGCTATAACACCTAAAAAATTTTTAAATCACTTTTCCCTCAATACGCTTGGGTTAAGGGCTAATGGCAAAAAATTTGGGTTTTGGAGACGCGATAAATCGCCGTCTCTACAAGTGTTTTGGCCCGATCTTAACTGTATTGACTTTTGCCTACGTCTATTTTTTATAAATTAATTTGCTATAGATTTTGTTCTACTTTTCTAGGCTCCAGCCCAAGGCTACGGCTACTTCAGCAGCTAATTCTAGAGGATTGAATGGTTTTGCGATCGCGGTAATCATTCCCATCTGATTATAGCGACGGCGATCGGAAGCCTGGATTTTAGCAGTTAACAAAATTACTGGAATCGCTTTGGTTAATGGATTGGCTTGTAACTTTTCAAAGGTTGTGATGCCATCCATCTCTGGCATCATCACATCTAGTAAAATTGCATCTGGTTGGTAAGTCTCAGCTTTAATTATGCCTTCTTGACCAGAACTCGCAGTCACTACTTTCCAGCCTGCGACTGTTTCTAAGCAAATCTTGGCAACTTCTTGAATATACTGTTCGTTATCAACCACTAGAATTTGCTTTGTTGTCATTGCTGCTATCCTCTTGTTGCTTCGGGGTAATGCTCTGAAGTAATTTCATCACCCGTTGTTCAAATTCCTTAGTAGTCACACGCCCGTTGCTCAAAAATTCTGCATCTGGACTTTGTTGGCTATTTGTAGTTGGCTCGTAACTACTATGAACTAAGAGAATGTTGGAAGAGTCTTCTAAATCAGGATTTTGGAAAGCCCGAAATAATGGCAGAGTGACGTAAAAAGTGCTACCTTCACCTAATACACTTTCAGCCCAGATGCGTCCGCTGTGTTGTTGCATAATGCTCTTGCAAATTGCCAAACCTAAACCAGTTCCGTCATGGTTACGTGAATCTGAAGAGTCAACTTGTTGAAAGCGCTCAAAGATACTCTCAAGTTTGTCTGTTGGGATACCGCGTCCGATATCTTTGACTGTCAACAAAACTTCATTCTCTTGTGGTTGCGCCCCCAACCAAACCGTAGATCCAGCAGACGAGAATTTAATGGCGTTACTCAATAGATTGGTCAATGTTTGGACAATGCGATTGCAATCTGCCAATACTTGGCCAGATTCGGCAGAAACGGATACTTTCACTCCTGCTTTGTCAACCAGAGGCTGCATGACATTTACTGCTTGAACGATCAAGTCAACAATATTGCAGATTTCTGGTTCCATCTTCGCCTTACCCGACTCGATGCGCTCAATGTCTAGGATGTCGTTGATTAAACGTACTAGGCGTTCGCTGCTATCAGTGGCAATTTGCAATAGGCGTTTTCCCTGCTCTGAGTTTGTTGCTAGCAAACCACTGGCTAGCATTCCTAGAGAGCCGTGAATCGAAGTTAAAGGTGTGCGGAGTTCATGACTAACAACAGAGACAAATTCATCTTTCATGCGTTCAATTAGTTTGCGCTCTGTGATATCTCGTAAAATAACCGTATAAAATATTTCGTCAGCCATCTCTATTTTGGAGATAGAAGCCTCCGCTGGAAATTCAGTACCATCCTTGCGGCGTCCGTAGATTTCACGCCGTTCTCCCATCCGACGGGCAACATTGGGAGATTGACCAAAGTCAACCACATGTTGACGATGGGCTTGAAAAAAACGCTGCGGTAAGAGTAAATCAAGTCCTTGTCCAATCACTTCTTGGGCCGAGTAGCCAAAAATCTTCTCTGCTCCTTGATTAAACAAAGTGATGCTTTGGAACCCGTTAATGGAAATAATTGCATCATCAGCAATATCTAAAATTCGTGCAAATCGAGCTTGAGAGAACCGTAATTCTCCCTGTGTCCGTTGACGTTCATCAAGTTGTGACTGCAACTGTTGATTCACCCGAATTAACTCAGCAGTGCGCTCTGCTACTCGCAATTCCAGTTCGTTGATCGCTTGTAAATTAAGAGATGAGCGAGGCAAAGAAGAATTCACTACTCTATCTTCCCCTGCTCCCCCTGCTCCCCCTGCTTCCCCTGCCCCCTTGCCCCCCTGCCCCCCTGCCTCCCTGCCTCCCTGCACGACGCGCTGCCGCAATTTCATCCGTTCTAAGCGATTGACGATCCGGGTTACTAGTTCTGGCCCAACAATGGGCTTACTTACAAAGTCATCAGCACCAACGCTAAACACTTGATTTACCATTTCGGCATCGCTATGCACAGTCAGGAATAGAATCGGTAACTCACACCAGCGCGAATCGTTGCGTACTAATTGGCAAAGTTCTATACCATTTGTATAAGGTAATTCCACATCCAGAATCAGCATATCTGGCGAAATTATTTCTAAGATTTCCCAGAACTGACGCGGATCTTCAAGAGCGATCGCTTTTAGTCCCCAAGGACTAAGTAAGGTTTGTAAAAATGCCTGAATTTGCGGATCGTCATCCACAACCAATATTTTAGTTTCTGCATGAAGGTCATTTTCCAGTGGTTGTGTGACTGTTTCTAAAACCTGTGGCGTTGGTGATGCAGATATTGCTGCTACTTCGTTTCCGTCAATTTCCCGACGCAATAACTTTACCCAACTTTCGAGGTTGCTAATTTCAGATTGACTCAGGGGTTGACCAGAACTCAGTAACAGTTCGATATTGCGTGCTAATTTAGAGCCAAGAGGCAAGCCAAAAGTACCTAAAGATCCCGCCAAGGTATGCGCCTCTTTGGCTGCAAGCGATCGCAAATCGGGATTTAAACTATTTTGGTTTAAAGTTGCGATCGCTTCCTCCAGCACCCTCACCTGCTCGTCTACCCGCTTTTGAAATCGTTGCCAAATTTCCGCAACTGCCATTAATGTTTGCTGTTGTGATTTGAGATTAGGAACCAAGGATTTTTCACAATCTAATTCCCCTCTGCTCCTCTGCTCCTCTGCTCCTCTGCTCCTCTGCCCCCCTGCCCCCCGGTCACTGAGCATAGCCGTTCGCGCAGCGTCTCGTAGAGAAGTGCTGCCCTTCTCATCTGCCAGTGATTTCAGCCGATAGCCAATACCATAAACTGTTTCAACCAAATCACTGGGCGCTCCTACAGCTTTGAGTTTGTGTCGTAACCCTTTGATATGGGTGCGAACAGCTTCTTCTTGTGGAGTGTCTTCATAACACCACAGATGTTCTAAAATCATGCCGCAGCTAAACACCCGACGAGTATTTCGCAAAAATAGTTCTAAAAGAGCATACTCTTTGGGAGTAAGTGCAAGCAGCTTTCCAGCATATATGACTTCACAGCTACTAGGGTCTAGCCGCAACCCCCCATACTCCAGTACAGGTTGCGAGGTTACACCTCTGCGACGCAACAGTGCCCGAACACGAGCAATTAACTCTTCTGCGTCAAAGGGTTTAACTACGTAGTCATCTGCGCCTGCATCTAGTCCGATCGCTTTCTCATGACTACTATCGCACCCTGTCAATAATAATATTGGCATTTGCAGACCACTAGACCGAATTTGACGACAAAGACTAATGCCATCCAGTTTGGGCAACATTACATCTAGAAGGATTAAATCATAATCGTAAGTTTGAATATAATTCCAAGCAGTATCACCATCAGTGGCAACTTCAACCGCGTAGTTTTGGTTAGTTAAAACGCAGGTGAGTGAATATGCACTTAACTCGTCATCTTCGACAACTAAAATTTTCATGTTAAAAGCTTTCCAAGTTAAAATGGATATAACAGATAACAAGTAATAAATTTAAATGGCAAGTTTAATATAGTATCAATACTGATTTTTAAAGCATCTTCCAAAAGGTCTATATTTGCGGTTTCCAATATTAACAAATATCAATATTGATTAATTTTAATTGGATTTTCTAGCTACCTGCCCAGGAGCAGATGCCTTGCTCGTTCGTGCAACTTACTGTAGGAAAGGACTGTTAACGAAGGCAGGAGGTAGGAGGCCGTTTTTGTAACGGGGATTTATACCCCGCTTGCCAAACTTTTGCCTTAAAAAGCGAGGTTTTAGACCCGATTGTTTCGATAAAACTCTCAATACGCTACAACAGAAAAAACCCTCTGCTAAACCTGTGAAAAAACGAGTAACACTCACCTTCCCGAAACGCGCCGTGCAAATGCCAGTCACTTACGTACTGGCTAAAGAGTTCAACGTCGCCGCTAATATTATCCGCGCTCAAGTTGCCCCAAATCAAATTGGCAAATTGGTAGTGGAATTATCGGGAGACATCGATCAATTAGATGCGGCGATCGAGTGGATGCGATCGCGTAATGTTAATGTTTCTTCGACGTTAGGCGAAATTGCGATCGACGAGGATGTGTGTGTCCACTGTGGCTTGTGTACTGGGGTTTGTCCTACCGAAGCCCTCACCCTCCAGCCAGAGACATACAAGTTGACATTCACGCGATCGCGCTGTATCGTCTGCGAACAGTGTATCCCCACCTGTCCCGTACAAGCAATTTCTACTAATATTTAACAATCTAAAATCCCAAAACCAAGATTGAAGTTAGCCCAACTTAAACACATCCGCCATTACACTATCATCACCCACCAGCCTACTTTTGGCTGGAGAATCATAAACTACCAATAGCGAAGGTATACCAGTTACATCCTGAAACAGCGTCATTCCTTCAGCGTGTTCTTCCCGATTCCCATAAGGAATATCTTGCACAAAATCGGGATTGCTGAAGACATTTTCTCGCATATTCACACCATTTACCCAGCGATAAACTTGCACGGGGCCATCTAAATCCATCGTTGGCCCAGCTAAAATCAACAAATCTTTATCATCTACATACAAATCTCGAATTCCCAAACCATTCAACCAGATAAAATGCTTTTTATATAACTCCTGCAATTCTCCAATTTGCTTTAGTTTCATCAGTCCAGGGGTAGAATCTTCTAACTCTATTTCCAGCACCACAGCCCAACCTCGCAATACAGGCCCGCGCAAACCCAGAAAGACGCGGTTTTGATAAATGCCTATTCCTTCAATATCAAAGCCATTATCCTTTCCGGGAATTCCTGCCTTAATAAACAAGCCTAAATGGGCATCATCTGCCAAAGCTGTCATCAGCAAATTACCCTGATTCGTCACCTCTAATTTACTGGCAGTCAATTGCACATCTGGCTTTTCGGGATGTGGGCAAGATGAGAATAGCTTACCGTCTATCAGAGGAATTCGTCCTAAAATGTAACGGTTAGGTTCTGATTCAATTTTTGCTAGCCTTTTAAAGTTCTTGGCATCTGTATTTTCGGGTTTGGATTTTTTACGTTTGTAGCTGTGAGAACCAACAAACCATAAGTAATTATCCGTGTAAGCTAGTCCCTCTATATCAATTTCTTCCTCTTCTGGTGCAGGTAAATCGATAAATTCTGCTACACGAAATTGTTGATGATCTGTAAATTTCTCAGTATCAATCAAAGAAAGACGCTCAATAGTTGAAGTTTCATCTGACCCTAACCATAAATACTTCTGATGTGTTAGTAGCAGTGCTGATAAATCTTCTCTATGCTCTTTAAAAGAATCTACAAAAGTCAATAAAACTTGATTTAGCAAATGTAAGTTTGACATTTTAAATTATATTGATATTTACAAAAATACTAGCCATGCTATTATAATATATGGTTTGATTATCGTAAAATTTTGTTATCCAAACTATAGCAATCTGATTTGATTTCTGAATTAATCGTAGGGACTAGGGACTGGGGACTGGGAAGAAGGAATAAAGCTGTACTGAGTTTTTTTCAAAAATCAAATATGAGTCCTATATATCTCATCTCAACTTAAGGGGGATGAGATGATTGTAATCCTTTGATAGATATTGCATATTTATAAGATAAGATGCAACTATCAATAGTCATAAGCATACCTGGCAATCCTCATAGCTAAAAAAATATCAAAAGTAGATGCATTTTTTTAAATAATGTTGTTATTATGCAATAACTTCGTGAGGTAATAATTGAGATAAATTATGAAATTAGCTACACAAACTACAGTAAAAACTCTCGGTGACTATGCCTACCAAGCGATTGAAAAACACTTTAAGAAAACCTTGAAGTGGGAAAAATCAGTAAAGAAAGATGAAGATCCAGAAGCGCTGCACCAAATGCGAGTGGGAATGCGCCGCCTACGGACAGCGGTAACTCGGTTTGGGCTAGCAGTGGATCTGTCGAAACCAGTCAGCGATAAAAATATTGGTAAAATAGCTCGTCGTCTTGGTAATCTGCGAGATTTAGACGTACTTAAAGAAAGTTTGGAAAACAATTATAAACCAAACTTACCCCGCAAAGAACAGGAATCTCTGCAAACAGCTTTTACAGCTTTGGCGAAACAACGTGAAGATGTAGAATCGAGCGTACAGAAAACATTAAACGATGAATCTTACAAGTCTTTAAAAGATGCATTGGATAAGTGGTTAGAAAAACCTACTTATCAACCTTTGGCATCTATTGCCATTCAGCAAGTACTACCAGACTTACTTTTACCAGAAGTGAGTAACTTCTTATTGCATCCAGGTTGGCTAGTTGGTACTGAAGTTGTAGAATCAGAAGTGAAGATCCAGAAAAACTGGAAACCAAAAAAGATAGAAAAACAATTGACAACAGAAGGTGAAAATATTCATAGTTTGCGAAAAGAAGCTAAACGTATACGCTATCAAATGGAGTTATTTACTGACTTATATGGCGAGTCTTACGAAGCTTATATTACAGAAGTGAAAAATATCCAAGAAATTTTGGGTACGATGCAAGATAGTGCCGTTTTAACTGACTGGCTTGGAGATGTATATAAATCAGAAATTCACACTAAGTTGCCCACCCTTGCTAATTTATTAACTGAAAATCGTTATCAGTCGTGGCAGCAGTGGCAACCTTTGCAAGAACGGTATCTTAAAACTGAAACCAGACATAGTTTTCATTTAACAATACTGCACCCACTTTCAGGAGTAATCAGTTAAAAGTTACTCTTTGTTGTTACAGCTAGTGGATATAGAAGTTCCCCTAATGTGTTATCACTACTGGTTTAGCCCTCTTTTGTCACTCTTGGAAAACAATTGAAGCAAGATTCTGAAACTTTGATTGAGTCAACTTTTGAGCCTCTATTTTCTAATAGTAACTAAACTTTGTAGCCAAAACCTGAAAATTAATGCAATGGGAATTTGTTGCTTATCGCCATTGCGTTCCACCCAGACGAATTGCCCTAGAGAACTAAGTAAATCTAGAGTTTGTTGAGCAGAAGAACGAGCCGTGCGATCGCGGATATTTTCACCGACTTCAATTAAACCGAGCATCAGCGATGGTGTGAGAAATTGCCCTTGGAAGTTAGTAATCGCGATCGCCATCAAATCCAAAAAGTCAATATTCAATTTTCGTTCTACACTAATACCCTCCCATGCTTGTTGGATAACGGGTAGTGTAGCAATGGCGATGGGAAGCACCACTATCAAACCCCGACGATCGCCATGCTACCCCGACACTTAGCGACGTGAATGCATTGATTCATTATCCAATCATAGCCACTTTCAGCAGAGCCTCCCAGAATGGATTCCCAGCCTGGAGCCTGGGAACCAGTCAGGGTTAGGGCTATATCTTACCTTAGTGTCATTCAGTCAAAGGAACCTAGAGAATTGTGCAATAACCTTTCAATACCATAAATAACTATATACTCAGTAAATAATTAATTTGCAATACTTAATGTTTGGAAAACTAATAATTAGTTTTTCGTGTTATTGTGATTTCCAGCACATCTTTTTTTGTATTTATTGTGTAGGCTCTATCTGGTAAGTAAAATTACTAGATAAATTTATGGTGATTAGAGCGCCAAGCAGCAGAATTAGGAATTCTGCTGTGGTATTAACCTGACTTACAGTTCGGTTATTTGATTTTTGAGCAATTAGTAGGTAACTGAACGGCAAATTACTAGAAAAGCTTTGCATAACGACATTCAGTATCTAGCAAGAGGTGAATGCCTACCTTTTGTAGCAGTAGTAATCATAACTGGCGTAGCGCAAATCAGCCATACCGAGCCTAAGCTTTCTCCACGAGACGCTTTGCTAACGCACTATAAGAAAATAAAAATATATGAGTACAACACGCAAGTTTCGTTTAGGTGCATTCATTCAAGCTACCGGACATCATGTCTCTGCTTGGCGACACCCCGATTCACAAGCAGATGCGGGGCTGAATTTCGAGCATTATAAGGAAATTACCCAAACCGCCGAACGCGGCTTATTCGATGCAGTTTTTTTAGCAGATAGTCCAGGAGTCTGGGGCGGCGCTCCAGAAACTCAGCATCGCAATGGGAAAATTGCTCATTTTGAGCCTGTCACTCTCTTCTCGGCCTTGTCCTCTGTAACTCAAAACATCGGCTTCATTTCCACCGCTTCGACCACTTATGAAGAACCCTACACCCTGGCACGTAAGTTTGCTTCCCTAGACTACTTGAGTAAAGGCCGGGCCGGGTGGAATGTAGTCACAACAGGCAATGAAAATGCTGCACGTAATTTCGGACTTGAGCATCACCCAGAACACAGCCAGCGTTATGAACGAGCTGAAGAGTTTGTGGAAGTGGTGAAAGGTCTATGGGATAGTTGGGAAGACGATGCTTTCATCCGTGACAAAGAGTCTGGTGTCTATTTCGATCCTGATAAACTGCATACATTGAACCACAAGGGCAAATATTTCTCTGTAAAAGGCCCTTTAAACGTTGGTCGTCCGCCCCAAGGTTATCCGGTGATTGTTCAGGCTGGAGCCTCCGAATCGGGACGGGACTTAGCTGCACGTACTGCTGAGGTGATTTTCACCGCCAATCAAACCCTAGCCGATGCCCAAGAGTTTTATGCTGATGTCAAAGGTAGGCTAGCACAATATGGGCGATCGCCAGACGATCTCAAAATCATGCCTGGTGCTTTCCCAATCATTGGCCGGACTGAATCAGAAGCTCAAGAAAAATACGAATTCTTGCAATCGTTAATCCATCCCGATGTCGCCTGGGGGATTTTAAAGAACTATTACAAAGGTGTGGATTTGTCGAAATATTCTTTAGATGATGTGGCTCCCGAACTACCCAGCGACACCAACACTAACAAAAGTCGTCTCAAACTAGTTAGAGATTTGGCTACTCGTGGCACTCTCACGCTGCGCCAGTTGTATCTCTCTCTTGCTACTGCACGAGGTCATCGCACCATACTCGGTACTCCCGAAACCATTGCCGACCAACTAGAAGAATGGTTCAACAACGGTGCAGCAGATGGCTTTAATATCATGCCGCCAATCCTTCCCACAGGATTGGATGAATTCGTTAACCTAGTCGTTCCCGTTCTCCAAAAACGCGGACTGTTCCGTACTGAATACGAAGGCAGTACTTTGCGCGAAAACCTGGGATTGCGTCGTCCGGCTAATCGTTTTACTGCTAAACAACTAGATGAAAGATTGGTGTTGGCGTAAATGACTTTTCATGTCTGCACTGTGTTTACAGTGCTGTAGTGTAAATGAATTTTTCACGGATGCTTATGCCATACCTTTTAAAGCGTACCTTCTGTAGATCGCCGCCTTACAGAAAATCGTAGGGAGACGCGATTGTGGAGAGACGCGATAAATCGCCGTCTCTACAGGAAATGTATTTGTCAATAGCAGCATTGGATGCTGAAAAAACTTGTAATTTTTGTGCTGTAGGCAAGGAAAAAAACATGACTGAATATAGCCGATTGAAGACTTCACGCTCTGCTGCAATCAGAGCAACCCTTGATTATCCGGTAATCGACACCGATGTTCATACCAATGATTTCACGCCAGCTTTTGAGGATTACATCGCTAAGTACGGTGGTGTGAAACTTGTAGATGAGTTACGTAAGACTGAAGCTTCTCGTCTTAACTCCAAGAGCAACGGTAAAGACTGGTATCAACAAACTCCTGAAGAACGTCAATACAACCGCACAATCCGATCGCCTTGGTGGGCTAGAGTTACTAAAAACACATTGGATCTCGCTACTTATACTCTCCCTGGATTGCTCTATGAGCGTCAGGCGGAGCAAGGATCGGACTATTCGGTGCTGTTTCCCAACAATGTTTTAGCACCGGCTGGAGCTAGCCCAGAGAATCGTCAGGCGCTGCAACGCGCGGTCAATCACTATCATGCTGATATTTACCGGAAATATAGCGATCGCTTGACACCGGTAGCTGGTATCCCATTAACTACTCCCCAAGAAGGCATTGAGGAGCTAGAGTTCGCTGTGAAAACACTGGGCTTAAAGGTGATTAATATCACTGGCGGTGTGAAACGGCCAATCAAAGCGATCGCTGATAAATATCCAGCCGATAAATTCCCCGAAATCGCCAAGTATGCTTCTTATATCGACTTTTACGGACTAGATAGTGAATACGACTACGATCCTTTCTGGGCAAAGGTCGTGGAACTTGGCGTACCTGTCACTACCCATTACGGCAGTCAGGGTTGGACTGGCCGCTCCTCCATCAGTAACTACATGAACAACCATATCGGTCACTTCGCCGATGGTTCGGAAGCATTTGCGAAGGCGCTGTTCTTCGGCGGTGTTACCAAGCGTTTTCCGCAGTTGCGCGTAGCGATGCTGGAAGGTGGGGCAGATTGGGGTGCGCGTGTCTACATTCATTTGGTAGATCGTTTTTCCAAGCGCAATATCAAGGCACTGGAAAACTACAATCCAGCGTTGACGAATTCTGATGAGTTGTTTGAAATATTTGAGCGCTACGGTGCAGAAGTTACTCAAGGGTATTCCCTCGATAAGGATGAATTGACCAAGACTGTACTAGGAGCTTCATTCAGCCGTCATAGCCGTGCGCCGATTGGTAGCGAATTGGACGATTTTGCCGCCGCAGGTATTGAAACAATTGAAGACATCCGCGATCGCTGGGTGAATAGTTTCTTCTTTGGTTCCGAGTCCGACGATCGCACCATCGCTACGGCATTCAACGACAAAGCCAATCCCTTGGGAGTCAAAATCAACGCCATCTATTCCTCCGATGTTGGTCACTGGGATGTACCAGACTTAACTTCCCCCTTGGCTGAAAGCTGGGATTTGGTTCAAGAAGGTGTCCTGACCGAAGCCGACTTCAAGTCCTATGTATTCGCTAATCCCTACAAGTTTTACACCCAAGCTAACCCCGATTTCTTCAAGGGTACAGCGATCGAATCTAAGGTAAGTAACACCGAATTTCAACAAGTGGACAAGAGCCTAGTAGTGGCATGAAGAGTGCTGAGTGCTGAGTTTCGTTAGCGGTAGCGGGGCGTTTAGCCCGTGCTGAGTACTTCTTAATTCACTCAGGACTTAAAACTTAGCACTGAGTAGGGTAAAAGGCGAGATGAGGGAGCAGAAGAGAAGTTGCAGTAATGTTCTGCTCCCCTGCTCCCCTGCTCCCCTGCCCCTCTGCCCAATCCCCAAATCAATTAGGAGTCATAACAATGCCTGTTGAACAACGCTCTCATGACACTAACAATGGTTCCTTGCCTTACCTTTTCTCGCCTGTTTCTGACAATGCCAAGCAACCTGCACCCTTAGTACTTTTTCTGCATGGAGGACGCGATCGCGGCACGGATTTGAATGTACTACTGAAATGGGGTTTACCTCGTTTCGTGGATTTATCCGACTCATTGCCTTATGTCTTCGCTGCACCCCAAATTCTGGCTGAACAAACTTGGGCAGATCGAACAGATGATGTGCTTACTTTGCTTGATGAACTGATCGTTTCTCAGCCTGTCGATCCAGCGCGGGTGATATTGGCTGGGTTCAGCTTAGGCTCGGCGGGTATCTGGCATATCGCTGCTTTACATCCCGATCGCTTTGCAGGTTTAGTTCCTGTGTCTGGACGCGTACCAAAAACATTAGCAGAAAGCGAATTAGCTGCACTCAAAAACATTCCCGTTCAGATATTCCAAGGTGGACAGGACAAAAATCTGCCGATTGAGGATACAGAGCATTTTGTTGAGCGCTTACGCAAAGTCGGGGGGAAAGTCGATTTGACAGTGCTACCGGAAGGCGATCATTTTATTGCAGATGAAGTATACAGCGATCCGAAGTTGCAGCAATGGCTAATTTCCCAGAATCGGCGTGAAATTTCTGTAGTTGCTTGAGGTGAAATGTTCAAAAACTAACTTGCAATATTCTCTGAGGTAGGCAGCGTCCTGCCTGCCTAACATAACAATATATTAATATCTTCTAGAATCATGAACATAATGCTTCTTCTCAAGTCAAAGCCGAACTTTTTCGGCAAAATTTAGTTGACTTATGTCAGATTCTCGCAAAGAAATCAGAATTTGTTTTATTGGTGAATCCTTTGTCAATGGCACAGGCGATCCAGAGTTTCTGGGTTGGACAGGTAGAGTGTGCCGCAGTGCTGAGTCAAGAGGATACGCTATCACCCATTACAACTTGGGGGTGCGGGCAGAGACAAGTCGGTATCTCAAACAACGTTGGTACTCGGAAGTCTCCTATCGTCTCCCAAAAGAATCTGATGGTCGAGTAGTGTTTTCTTTTGGGGCAAACGATTCAGGATGGGCGGGTAAACAGCAAGGAATCGAACTTCCAGAGTCGATCGCAAATGCTCGCAGTATCTTAAGCCAAGCAAAGCAACTCTATCCGATTTTGATGGTTAGTCCGCCACCCTGTGGTGATGTCGATCAAGAAAAAAGAAATCAAATTCTTGCAAATCTCTCAGAGGAATTCGCATTGGTTTGTAATGAACTAGATATTCCATATCTTGATGTGTTTTCTCGTTTGCTGAAGTCGCCGATCTGGTTAGCGGAAGCAAAAGCTAATGACGGCGCTCACCCAAAAGCTGATGGTTATGCAGAATTTGCTGCGATCGTCCAAAACTGGGAAGGTTGGTTAAATTGGTTTACACCTTAAAAAATGCCGACATCGGGCTAATTATGGCTTAGTCGATGTGTCCTATAGGCTTTTAATTTTGCGATCGCATTGCATTCTATTTAAAAATTTCAAAACTTTCTCAATCAACAACATTTTTATGACTTTACCAACTACCAATCTCGGTAAAACTGGATTGACCGTTTCGCGTCTTTGTCTCGGCACTATGACCTTTGGTTTGCAGACCGATGAAGAAACTTCCAGGCAAATCCTCGACACCGCCGCCGATGGCGGAATCAATTTTTTAGATACAGCCGACGTTTATCCCCTTGGCGGCGGACTTGCGACTGCGGGACGCACTGAAGAAATCGTTGGGCGCTGGCTCAAAGGCAAACGCGAACATTTTATTTTAGCTACCAAGTGCGTTGGTCGAGTTGGCCCTGCACCTTGGGATCAAGGGGCTTCGCGGAAACATATTTTGGATGCGATCGATGCTTCCCTGCGACGGTTGGAAACTGATTATATCGACCTGTATCAGTTGCACTCCGATGATGCTTCAACTCCCCTTGATGAAACTTTGGAAGCGCTGGATGCAGTGGTTCGTGCTGGTAAGGTGCGCTACATCGGGGTTTCTAACTTCTTAGCCTACCGACTCGCCCGCGCTTTGGGTCGTGCTGAAACGCGCAATCTAACCAAGTTCGTCTCAATTCAGCCCCGTTACAACCTGTTATTCCGCGAAATTGAGCGAGAACTATTGCCCCTGGCGAAAGAAGAAGGATTGGGTGTAATTTCTTACAATCCTTTGGCGGGTGGTCTACTTACAGGCAAACACAATTTTACTCAAGGCCCCACATCAGGTACGCGTTTTACGCTAGGTGCTGCCGCAGAACGTTATCAAGAACGCTACTGGCGCGATCGCGAATTTAATACTGTTGAAGATTTACGCACGGTAGCGGAACTCGCCGGATTTTCCCTCACCACCCTAGCAGTGGCTTGGGTTTTATCTAATCCCATTATCACTGCCCCCATCATTGGCGCTAGCCGTCCAGAACAACTTGCTGACAACCTCAAGGCGCTAGAACTAAAACTTGACGACAATTTGAAACAAAAGTTAGACGACATAACAGCCGAATACCGAAGAGGAGATTCTCTTCGTTAGAAACTAGGGACGCAGCGAATAACAAATGACAAATGACAAATGACTCAAAGTGGAGTACTTCTAAAAGTCTCTAATGCCATCGGGCGGCTTATCTAGTCGTCCATTTTTATCTGGTAGAAAAGTGAAAATGATGCTAAGAGATCGACTTTCATGACGAAAAAAGCTAGACAATCCAAATCCTTTCAACGTGCCCCTGATGCACCAGATTTGCCATCAACTCCATTTAAGTTCATTTGCTATTTTGTTAACCAGTTTCGCTGGTGGTATGTGTTAATGGTAATCCTGGAGGTAATACACGCAACTTGTGGCATTATGTTGCCTTATGCTATTGGCGAGATCATTCGGGGCGTGACGCGATCGACCGGCGATAGCAAGCCGATTTTTGATGCTATGAAGCAACCCTTGATGTTATTCATCGGCTTGAGTGTAGGTGAAGTGGTATTTGGGCGCTCGGCTGGACTCTTGCAAACTATTCTCCATCCCATCCACCGACAGCACATTGTGCGATCGCTATATGCCTATTTACAACACCATTCGCATCGCTACTTAAGCAGCAGTTTTTCTGGGGCATTGGCACATCGGATTAGCGAAACTTCTCTGGGTGTTACCCAGACGATGCAAATGATGATTACTGAATTTATGCCAGTAATTGTTGTGTATTCCGTCGCCACGACGATACTGTATCGCGCCTATCCTCCACTGGCTGCACTCGTGGGAATATGGGCAGTTCTCTTCATCAGTATTTCGTTTTGGCTGGCAACTCGCTGCCGATTTTACTCCCGGAAAGCCGCAGCCGCCAGAAGTGAGACAACTGGCATCATTGTAGATACAGTCACAAATCTCACTAGTAGCCGACTGTTTGCTCGCTTTGGTTTTGAACGACGCTATTTGAATGAGCAATTAAGGCACGAACTCAAACACGTGAGAGAGTCCAACTGGTACTCGGAGCGAATTCGCTGGTTTCAGTTCATCTCAGCAGCCATTCTGAAAATCAGCACCTTGTATTACTCGCTCTCTCTCTGGAGTCAAGGAAAGATCGCTACTGCTGATTTTGTTGTAGCAACTAGCTTATCACTGTTGATCATCAGTGAAGCGCGTAATTTGAGCCGCCGCTTTCTGGAATTTTTTGAACACGTTGGAAATGTCGCCAATGGTGTCTTCACCATCGTTCAACCGCACGAGTTAGTCGATCGCGAGAAAGCGATCGCCCACTCAATCACTCAAGGTAAGATTGAGTTTCGGCGGGTGAATTTCAACTACACAGAAGAGAAGAAAGTTTTCAACAACCTTTCTGTCACCATTCAAGCGGGACAGCGTGTCGGACTGGTGGGCTTGTCCGGCTCTGGAAAATCCACCTTTGTCAATCTGATTCTGCGTTTATTTGACCCACAATCTGGACAGATTATCATTGATGGGGTCGATATTCGAGATATGACTCAAGATGCACTACACGCTCAAATCAGCTTAATTCCCCAAGATCCGTCTCTGTTCCATCGCACTTTGCTAGAAAATATTCGTTACGGACGCTTGGATGCAACCGATGAGGAAGTGATGGAGGCTTCGCGAAAGGCTCATGCTCACGATTTCATCGTCCAAAGCAAGGATGGTTACAATTCTCTGGTGGGCGAACGTGGTGTCAAGTTGTCTGGGGGGCAAAGACAGCGGATTGTAATCGCACGGGTAATTCTCAAAGATGCGCCGATTCTGATTTTAGATGAAGCCACCTCTAGCCTCGATTCAATCACCGAAAAAGCGATCCAAGATACCCTCGACTTAGCAATGAATGGGAAAACGGTGATTGTGGTAGCTCATCGATTATCTACCATCGTCCATCTAGATAGAATTCTGGTGTTCGACAAAGGTCGAATTATCGAAGATGGTTCCCACGCCAAACTGCTGGCACTCGGCGGCGCTTACTATAGATTATGGAAAATGCAAGCAGGTGGATTTCTACCGGAAAATCTCGACGAGGAACGCATACGCGAGGTTCGCACTGATGCGGATAACGTCGAAAAGGGAATGATTGCTTGACAGGTTGAAGCTGGACTTGCTGACACTATACTCATTGTAACTTTTAAGGATAACTGGAGAAGGATCGCTCTCCCAAACCAATCAAGCAAACGCGATTCCTGCGGACAGCTTCGCTAACGCCCTTCCCCAGAAAACCCAAAACGCATAGACGCAACGCGGCTTGTCGTTAGACATCGCACATCGCCCAGATCCCTCTACTCCGGTAAACTCTCTAAATTCTCTCGCGTCACCGTAGCCATATATTCATCCTGATACTCAACATATATCTCCAACGCTGTCTGCAAATTAGCCCTAGCTTCCACGTAATTATCCTGCACTTGTGCAAGCAATCCTAATACTGCGTAAGTGCTAGCGCTCGAATAACGATCGCTAAATTCGATTTTGATTTCCAGGGCTTGTTGATAATAATCCCGTGCCT
>NZ_JAVRCA010000003.1:82669-129385 GCF_034530995.1 Nostoc sp. DedQUE04
ATTTCCAGGGCTTGTTGATAATAATCCCGTGCCTGGTCGTATTGGCGCAACTCTTGGGCAACCATTCCCAAGTTGTGGTAAGTGCTAGCACAGTTATAGCGATCGCTAAATTCGATTTTGATTTCCAGGGCTTGTTGATAATAATCCCGTGCCTGGTCGTATTGGCGCAACTCTTTGGCAACGCTTCCCAAGTTGTGGTAAGTGCTAGCACTCGAATAGCGATCGCCAAATTCGATATCTATTTCCAGGACTTGTTGATAATAATCCCGTGCTTGGTGGAACTGTCGCATATCCAGAGATACATTACCTAAATAAAACAAGGAATTGGCGACAGCAGAACGATTTTTCTGCTTTTTGGCAATATCTAAAGCTTGTTGATGATACCTGTTTGCACTTTCAAACTGTCGTTGCTGCTGATAGCTTTTACCTAACTGATTGATAACTTCGATTTCTAAGGAATAATCAGGAAATTTCTTGATAATTTCGCAAGCTTTTTCTAAATACTCTCTAGCTTGGATTGGTTTGCGCTGACTTAAATATGCTTTGCCCAATTCATTTAAAATATTACAGCAATTGCGGAGATGTTCTGGGCTGGGTATTTCTCCAGTTGGGTTATATTCCATCAATAAGCTATGTAATAAATCGATACGTTCTTGTTGTTCTGGTGTTGGTAAGCGTTCTATATTCGTGTCTGCATTCAGAGTATTGGCAATTGCCCTATCTCTAGTCAATTCTGTAGTTTTAAAGCGAAATAAACCTGATTTCCAAGCCCAAAAATCAGGTGCAAATTTTGCTAACCGCGAAATCGCATAATCTGGCAAGATAAATAAAAGCGGATGAGGTACGGTTTGACGATAGGAATCGCGGACGAAGTTTAAATCCTGTAAAACTGGTGGATAATCTCCAAAAACACCAATTGATTTTTCTAAATTCCGAATTAATAAAACAAGTTTTTTATTTTTTTCTTTAGTAATTTTGGCTAATTGCTCCACCAATTCATCCCGCAGAAATCGCAAATTCTTCTCAGGAAAATCTAAAACCACAAATTGGATTTCTTCACATTGAGGATTCTGTTGCAATCCAGCAATTAATAAGTCTATATCGGGTGTAAAGTTAATTTCAATAAAACCTAACGTAAATTTTTCTGCAAAATCGACAAATGTCACCAATTCAGCAAATTCATCTTGATTATAGGCAATAAATTTACCTATTTCGGCTTGAAGTTCACTGTTGTTGTGCTGATTGGAGAGCTTGTTGGAAGAACTCATTTCGCTTCACCACCGGATTTGGATAATTCCATCGTTTATCGCCGTTATATTCCAACACGGAAGTATTAAATAACATTAATTGTCCAATTTCATCTTTACTGACATTTTTAGTTAAACAAACCTGAGCCAAATGAGCGTAATGTTCTTCAGGAATAAACCGCTCAAAACTAAATTGTTGCTGTTTAACTGCATACTCTATATCTTCGGAGATAATTTTTGCATGTTTTCGGGTACTCGCTGTTTGACATGCAGAGCGCATCATTTGCATTAACTGACGCACATGGCCACCACTTGCTTTTGCTAGTTCTAATAATTGATTACGGCTCTCGAAAATTGCATCAATATCAACCCGCTTTTCAATTACACTTGCCATCGCATCTAAGCCCGTCTGATCGTAATTTAGATCGCATTTATGCCGTTCAAATTCATAGATATTAATCATCGGCACAATATGAGGATTACCATCAAATTGATTTAGGGGATTTTTCGGCGAACAAAGAATTGAAATCGGTACTGTATAAATAATTGTACAATTTAATTCCTGCATCTGAGCCGCATAATCAAAGAATAAATGTTCTGCTACGACAGGAGGAACCCGATCCAAATTATCGAAGATAATTAATAAACCTTTACACTCAGGAAATGTTTGCCGCAATTTTGCGTAAGCGTCGCTTAATAACAGATTAGTATCAGATTTGAGGCGAGATAAATCTTTTTCTAGAGTTTGCCGAATAGTTGTTTTTTGCTTGTCTGAGCCTTTAATTTGTGCCAGCAATTTAACCATTAGTTTGGCAAGAAATGGCGCAGTAGGGCTGAGAGTTGCTTCTGCCTCGACGTTGACTGATTTTTCGACACTTTGCTCGTTTTCTTGAGTAATGTCTTTAAACCATGACTCAAAACTTTTTAATAAATCTTGATTAAAAGTTAAACCTAATTTTCGTAATTCAAATTCAACTTGTTTAATTACAATCAAATATAAATCTGTATACCGAGTATCATTAATATCTGTCTCTTCATTCGCTTCCAAATAAATAACTCGATAATTATTTTCCCAAAGACTCTGAATTTTTTTTAACTCCGTACTTTTTCCACAACCGCGATGTCCGGTAAATAAAATTGTTGTAAAATCACCTGCTTCTTGAAAATCCAAAATTGTACTGACATTATCAATAGCCGAAGTTTTCCGCACCAGCGACAGATCGACATAATACCGTTCCATTTCTGCTGGTTCAAGCGGCTCAACATTACAAGCCAAAAAAGCCGCTTTAAGAGTATTTGCACGCTGAAAACTTGAGTGAGGCATTCTTCTGAGCAGATAACAATCACCAACTTTTAAATTTTAAGCGATCGCCCATCAAATTTAGCAAATACAGCTATAGGACTCATAAAACTCCGCGCGGAAGTTCGGAAATTAGTTATGATTCCTACAATCATTGCACCCCAAAGAGCCAAAGCTATGCTTTGTCTCCCCTTTTCTTGGTATCAACACTCGTAACTCGCTTAACCTTGAACACTAGTTGCCAAAATTGAAGCGTTTGCAACAATTGCTCTTTCATGTATAAGAAAGGTTTAAGTATTTCCAAGAAAGGTATAAGCAGTTGCTGCAAAGACTTCATACTTTGCAACAATTACTTGTTCATGTATAAGAAAGGTTTAAGTATTTCCAAGAAAGGTATAAGCAGTTGCTGCAAAGGTTTCATGCTTTGCAACAATTACTTATTCATGTATAAGAAAGGTTTAAATCATTGCAACAATTGTTGTAATGAACTTATATCATGTCCGCATAATTAGTTATGCAAACCACAGTCATTACACCCCACCCCCAACCCCTCCCCGCTTGCAGGGAGGGGAGATAAAGCGTAGCTTTGGCGAGGGTGGGGTTCTTCGGATTTAATAAGCAATCAAGTGGACATAATATTATGAGTTGCTCTATAGTGCGTCACTTCGGCTGCGCCCTTCTCTACGAGAGGCTGCGCCCGAAGCGTAGCTATAGGACTAGTATTTGATTTCTGAAAAAACTCAGTACAACTAAGAAACTTTCTTTCCTATTGCCTATTGCCTGTTGCCTGCTTGGCGCGGACAGCATCAATTCTCGCTAATTACTGCTGTAAGTTAACCTGGTAGAGAAACATAAAACAGGAAGTGCGATCGCAATTAGTTGAGAAAGGTTGAATTTACGTTAACAGTGTTGTTGTTTTTTGAACAGTGACAACAGCAAACACACCAGTCCCATTACTAACAATGGCACTGAAGCAGCAGGTTCTGGGACAGGCTGAGGGTTTTGCACAGGCTGATAATTGATGAAATTTCCTTGAATTGGGCTGAGTGATGCCAAAAGTTGCTCAATATCCTTAGATATATTAGTGTCATTACCAACACTTTTAGAAGAGATGAGGCGGTTAAAGGTTTGGCTACTTGATGCATCAAAATTTCCTGTGAAGCCAAGAAAATTTTGACCTACTTTACCTATCAGAGAGTCAATCAGATTGTTAACATCAGTTTTTATCCCAAGTGGGGATAACTTTAAACTGCTGAGATTATTGACGTTTCCAATCGTTGTATTGTCAGTCTTTGTTAACCAATTGCCATTACCAATAATTTCATTTCCATTGGTAAAAACCCAGTTACCATTACCAATAATTGTATTATCTTTACCAAAATCCCAATTGCCGTTTCCAATGGTTGCGTTGTCGCTGCCGAAATGCCAATTACCATTACCTAGTGTTGCATTATTACTTCCCTTGTCCCAATACCAGTTGCCGTTACCAAGGGTTGTGTTATCCTTTCCAAATAGCCAGTTGCCATTTCCGATAGTTGTGTTGTCATTATTAAAGTTCCAGTTACCATTACCAATGGTTGCACTGTTACTGCCAGAATCCGAGTTAAAATTACCAATAGTTGCGTTATTACTACCAGAGTCCTTGTTACCATTGCCAACCGGTGCGTTGCTCTGATTAAAGGTTTGGCTACCTGAATTAGATATATTCCCAGTGTTACTAAAAGGTATATTGTTACCAAGGACTTCTTTCAACGGATCGAAAGGCGATTGTTGAAGCAGACCTCCAGCACCTGCGATCGGATTACCACCGCCTGTAAATGGGTTGTCAGCGCCACCTGCGATCGGATTGCTGCTACCTGCAAAAGGGTTGGTAGCCCCACCTGCGATCGGATTACTGTTACCTGCAAAAGGGTTGTTAGCCCCACCTGGAATGGGATAACCACTGGCTGCAAACGGGTTACTACCTCCTGCCAATGTCTTGTCAATATTCTTGAAATAGTTATCACCCAAAACTAACTTTAATCGTTCAAAGATTAATTTCTGAAGCCCACTGCCACCATCACCTGCAAACGGGTTAATACCGCCACCTGGAATGGGATTGTTACCGTTACCTAATAACAGATTGCTACTACCCGTTAACAGGCTGCCTTCAGCAGAAAAACTGCTATTGGCAGCAAAGGAATTAGCACTATACAGATTGCTAGCGCCACCTGAACTTAAGGGATTAACTCCACCATTAATGGGATTGACAGCAGACGCTTCCATTGGCACTAATTCTCCTATTTATTATTTAAAAATTTATGGAGTCTTCAGTACCTGTTATACAAATTATGAATTTGCTCAACCCAAAATCTCTTTAAGAATAAAGGCTTTAATAATCTTTCCATCAAATTAATAGAAAGTATTGCTTAAACTTTTATCTCTAAAGAGTTTCAGGGCGTAAAATAGCAAACTAGTACAGTGAGGCAGAAGGCACATAACTGATAATACATGCTTTTGAGGTTTATCGAATGATATGTTTATTTGCGCCAAGCTGTACTAGCATACTATGTACTGAAGAACTCATTATTGTTCTGCTCTATTTATCTGCTGATTTTCGGAACTATTGTATTAAGTAAACGAGCTTTGTCAACTACCAAATGACGGAATTTGTCCACCACCAAATGATGGAATTTGTCCACCACCAAATGATGGGATTTGTCCACCTTCAGATGAAGAGGTTTGTCCACCAAATGAAGGGATTTGTCCACCACCAGATGAAGAGGTTTGTCCACCAAATGACGGGATTTGTCCACCACCAAATGAAGGGATTTGTCCACCACCAGATGAAGGGATTTGTCCACCACCCACTTCCTTGTCAAGCCCTGAGTTAACTAGCTTGTCAATAGTAGCCCTCAAAGTAAACCCGTCCGGTATTTCAGTTGTGCTAATACCATAGGTTTGGCTGCTACCACCAGTCAAAGGGTCGCTACCACTGCCTGTGGATGGGCTACCGCCGCCAGTCAAAGGATCGCTGCCGCCTCCGAATGGGTTGCCACCACCTGTGGATGGGCTACCACCGCCTGTGGATGCGCTACCGCCGCCTCCGAATGGGTTGCCACCACCTGTGGATGCGCTACTGCCGCCTCCGAATGGGTTGCCACCACCTGTGGATGTGCTACTGCCGCCTCCGAATGGGTTGCCGCCACCTGTGGATGGGCTACCGCCGCCTGTGGATGGGCTACCGCCGCCTGTGGATGGGCTACTGCCGCCTCCGAATGGGTTGCCACCGCCTGTGGATGCGCTACTGCCGCCTCCGAATGGGCTACCACCGCCTGTGGATGGGCTACCGCTAACTTTAGATGGGTTTACACCGCCTGCAAAGATATTCCAGAAGTTGTCGCCAGCGAAAGGATTACCACCGTAGGCTAAATCAGGCTGACTGCCACCGCCACCAGCACTACCACCAAATGGGCTACTGCCATCTTCTCCCTTACCAACACCACTGAATAGATTTTTGACCCCTTCCTTACCGACAACTTCTTCCAAGCGACCGAAGGGTGATTGTTCAATCGGATTGTTCCCACTAGTAGAGGAGTTACTGCTACCACCGTTACTCAAATCTTCTGCCATTAGGATTAATCCTCCTATTGTTTGGATAAAAATCTTGCTAACATCGCAACATAAAATAACGTCAGTTCGATAAACCTCTCCCCAACCCCTCTGCGACGCAAAGATGGGCAGAAATATTCTTCGTTGACAACGAGAAAATTATGGTTTCAAAGCCTCTCTCGCTGTGGGAGAAAGGAATGGAAACGGGGTTTTTGAGATCCGTCGATCGAATTCACGTTAAAATAGACAAACATTAAGTCTTTTTTGTGACTTATTTGTTATCTTTTTGTTAGCAAAACTAGTTAGTAGCTGTTAGATTATTTTGTTATCTTTATTAGATAATCAATTTTTCATCACTTGCTACTTACACTTACAATGTATATGATTTAATTTTCAAAAACAATGAAAAATGTTTTGATAAAAATATCAAAGTTGTAGATATTTTTAGATAATAATTTATAAAAAATAAATGATTTATTTGTATAATAAAATTTAATTTTGTTTAAATATTAAGTAGGTTGGTGTAAAAATTTGTCGTTGGGATAAGGTAATAGACAGAAGTCAAAAGGCAGGAGGGGAAAGGGTTTTAGCCTAGTTTATATTTATTTATATAGTTTGGTTTTATTATGCCGACTTATTTATTTACAATGAACAATCTTTTGATAAATTTACCAAATTTTTAGATATAGCAGGAGGCAGAAGGCAGCACTTCGACTCCCTTCTCTACGAGAGGTTGCGCCAACGACTGCGCTCAGGGCAAGACGCTTAGTGACCAGAAGCAAGAGGTAAAAGTATTACTATTCCTAACTTTCATGCTTTCAAAATATCCTAACATGTGTGACTACGGCTATATTTAATCTGGGTTGATCTGACGTTATAGTGGTTCTCACTTGGGTGCAACACAGTCATATCCTCATCCCGTATTTGAAACGTGTAAACACTCTTCTTTCCTTTGTAAGAGGAGGCGTTGGGGGTGAGGTTGAAAAATTTACTTCATATAAACGATAACCGCTATATACTACGAGACTGATAGCAGTAAATAGTATAATTGCTGGCATTATACACTACGTTGTATCATATTAGCGCTAATAAAAAGTGCAGGAATTACTTCAGATAAATCAGCAAATTCAATCCCGGAATTGTGCGGGAAAGTGTCCATAAAACTAGGGTGATGTAAATTAAACCCAAACTCCATTGATACCAAGCAAGTGCAGAGATAATACCTGGTAGGTGTTCGTCTCGCAAGCGAATGTCGTTAAATCCTAATTTCACTAGATTGTTGAGACTAAAATCATAGTAGTTGAGCCAGTTCCAACGGCGATCGCCCAACAGAGGCATATATCGTTCCCGAAATGTCTCATTCCTTGGTATCACTGGCAAACGTCCAATCAATAATCGCAACTGGCGAAATGTGCCGTCTTCTGTGAAATAAGAAACGTCCATTAAGTCATGATAACGACCTTGTTGGTAAAGTCGGATCGATAAAGCCATTGGGACGGGGACAAGAATTATTACCAGACATCCCAATGTCAGCCAAGGTTGTTCGGCATTGCGAAAGATCGCTACTAAGCTGAAGAATTCTAAAACGCTAAAACTGACTAATATCGAAATGGTTTCGTAAGATGTGGGAATAATTGGTAAGGGATGCAGCCGACGATAGCGATCCACTAGCCAAAATAGTAGCCCGAAATAAGCGATCGCTAATCCTCCCACGCCAAAAACTAACCAAAAATTTGTCCCATAGCCACTCAACAATAACAATACACTCAACGCCAACCAACTCCAAGCTTGCAGCAACCACCCAACAATAGAAAGGGTTTCGCCAACAATTAAGCGATCGCTTAGTTGGGTATATTTTTCTAAATCGATGTCTGCAATGGTGAGTAACTCACTACTGTTGCGAAAGGATTTTAGCAGACGACGCTGGGCGATCGCTTGGGCTTGAGTTGCAGAAAAACCCAAATTCATCAAACTTGCAACAGTTGCACTATTAATATTTGTAGCCGTCAACCGATGCCCAAACTCGATTAATCGCAATCGTTGTTTTGTGTATTCCAGTTTATTAGCATCGGCAACTTGCTGTTGCTGACGAAAATTTTGCCCCAAATTCCGCAAGACGTTTTGATTACCTTGCAATGTTGGGATGCAGAACATCTGACCAATCTGACCGGGATTACCTAAAATTTTCGCTTGGTTAGAGTTAAAACTTAAACCAGGTACGCTTAAACAAGCCTCTTTAGCAAACCTGGCATCACTAAAATCTGCAAGGTTAAGAATATTTGCACCTTGCAGATTTATCAATAGGTTAAACTCCGCTTCTCGGAAGCTTACACCTTGCTCAAAAATCGCTTCTGTTAAAAGAAGAAACTGATTAAAATCAGCTTTAGTAAACTGGGCTTGACTGGCAAAATCTACTTCCGACAAATCAGCATTTCCTTGCCATTGGACACTACTAAATTTAGCCAACTGTTTAAAAATTGCTTGGTTAAAGTTGGCAGTTGTCTCAAAGATACTACCTTGAAAATCAGCCAGTTCCCGAAATTTAATTTTTTTAAAGTTAGCTTTTTCAAAAAATATACTGCCCTGAAAATTGCTTGGTTGTTGGAAGTTAACACTGGTAAAACTAACAGGACGAGCAAATCTGGTTTGAGTCCAGTCAGTAGGTTGGAGAAAAGTTGCACCTTGGGCATCAACAGACTGAAGAAAAAAAGTATTGGAAAACTTCACTTCGCCATTGAAGCGAGTTTGCACCAGTGTTAAGACACCACGAAAGACGGCGATTTCACTGGCTGGGGTTGACTCTGTTCCCAGAAGCGATCGACAATCTTTAGAGTTGGGTAAAGCGATGGCGAGTGACTCTAGACAAACAAAGCGCAAACGTTCTAGTTTTTCTTGTTCGGTAGCGGTGAAAATGGGTGCAATGGCTTTTGCATACAATGGTGTTCTTAAACCCAAATCGCTGCCGACAAAATCCCCCAGAATCAAAGCATAGCTGAGGTCTAAACCCAGAGGTTTTGTACCGAGTTCTTTTCGCAGTAGTTGGTAAAAAGCATCACGAAAGCTGGCGTTTTCTGGGCGTAAATCGATCGCCATTTTTTGCAAATCTACGGTTAAATTTCCTTCGCGGAGTATCGGTGTGCGTAGTCGTTCTTGCAATAATTCTAGGGTTAAGGGTGTGCGTTCTGGTTGTGTTTGTGCTGCCGAAGCTGGTAGGGGGAGGAAGAGTAAAACGCAAAGGAAGGCTAAGGGAAGCGCAGAGGTACGCCAAGAAACTCCTCTGTGTACCTTTGCGTTTAACCTCTGCGTGCCTTTGCGTTTAAAAGATAAATTATGCAAATTGTTTCGATCGTTCGTCACTAATCAGCAGAACAATTTTACCTGTCACAGACCCACTTTCAATTAATTGGTGGGCTTTAGCTGCTTCTTTTAAGGGAAATTTGTGACTCACATGGATTTTTAATTTGCCTTCATCGATCCAGGTGGCAGATTGTTCGAGAATTTCTGCATGATGGTGGAGACTATCTTGTAATCCTAGCAAAGCTGGTGCCAACATGAATTCTAAACCAATGCGGAGGTTGCGAGTTCTAGCAGTTTTCCAAACAGTATTGGCATTTGGTTCGAGAATTGTGACAATATCGCCATAGACTCGCACTGCGGGGAAGGTTTTGTGAAAAGTTTCGCCACCTACGGTATCAAAAGCCAAGTCTACGCCTTCGCCACCAGTCCAATCTAATACCGCTTGCACAAAGTCTGTTTGTTTGTAAAAAATTACATTATCGGCACCGAGTTCTTTGACAAAATTAGCTTTTTCTTCAGAACCCACTGTGGTGGAAACAGTAGCACCTTTGAGTTTCGCCAATTGAATTGCTACATGGCCGACACCACCAGCACCCGCATGAATCAAAACCCGTTCCCCAGGTTCTAATCGTCCCCGTTCATATAAAGCTTCCCAGGCGGTGATTAATACTAAAGGTGCTGCTGCGGCTTCGGCAAAAGAGATAGAGGCGGGTTTACGTGCCACAAACCGCTCATCGACAACGGTATATTCAGCGTAATTTCCTTGGTGTGCGCCCAAGCCTCCATAGCAAAAATATACTTCATCACCTGCGCGAAAACGCTGAACGCCAGCACCCACTGCTTCCACGATCCCTGCACCATCACATCCTAAAATTGTTGGCGTGCGATCGGGGTAGAAACTGCCTCGACTCCGAAGTTTAGTGTCAATGGGGTTAATGCCAGCCGCCACCAAACGCACTAAAAGTTCAGTATTCCCGACAGGAACAGCAGGGTTTGGCACATCCTGCACTTGTAGAACTTCGGGATTGCCAGCTGCTGTCATCAAGACTGCTTTCACAACTCTTTCCTCCTGGCTTTAGATGCACATTCTTATGCAACTTTACCGCAAGAGGGTAGATCCAGAGATATTTATCAGCCAAAAATGCGCTTGTGAGGACTGGGGAAAGGGGAAAGGGAAAAGGGTAAGGGATTTAAACCCTTTCCCCTTGCCCCCTGCCCCCTGCCCCCTGCCTCTTCCTTCGCTGCTAGTAATACACTTAGGGCATTAATCACATAAGTGCTTTCCTCAGCAGCACTATTAATATCTTCTCCTAAAAAGCTGTGTGCTAGTTTGAATTCCTGGATCAGAGTTTCGCGATCGTTTTGAATAATTAATTGTGCTAATCGATCATAAGTAGATGCTAGTCTACTTATGGCTGCACGGCGCTCTGGTGTAGCTAGCATAATGTCTACTACCATAGATGCAGACTGGGTGAACATGCGACTAGCCATATCAATTTCCAGACGGTAAACTGGGCTAGAGAAGTCTAAGCTACGACGAATGTCAATTTTTTCTTCTGCCAATAAAACACCAAGGCTAAAGGTTTTAAAGTTACGAATTGCCTGAACAACCATCATCATTTGGTCGTGTTCTTCTGGTGTAGATGTAATCAGTTTGCCGCCATCATTGGCAATCAAATCTATAAACCATTGAAAGGCAGCATCTTCTCGACCTGGACAGACCACAACTTTTTGAGACAAGAAAGATTTTATCCCTGGGCCAAACATTGGATGAAAGCCCATGACAGGCCCACTATGATGCTCAAGCATAGCTTGTAAGATAGGAGTTTTAATACTAGCAATGTCAGCTAAAGCAGTAGTTGGCGTTAGGTATTGAGCAAGTTTACGGATTACCTCTATTGTGTATTCAATTGGAACACAGACTAAAACTAAATCTGCTCCAGCTAATAGCAATTTTGCTTGTTCCCAGTCACTGCGATCGAGAATACTAACGTGATGACCTGCGGCAGATAACTTTTGCTGGAAGAAGTGCCCCATTAGACCGCATCCGCCAACTAAAGTAACTCGTCGCGGTTTTACCTTAGCAACAGGAAAATTTGCAGTTGCAACGGCAGAGATACAGCCCATAACAAGATTTTTCCAAAGTGACTCTGGAACACCACTTTCTATTAAGGAAAATGTGAAATTAGTAGTTTGTTCCTCTAAGGAAATGTGTTCTGATTCAGCCAATACTGCAATTCTTTTTCCTAATAGATCGATCAATTTTTGGTCAATCTGTTTCAGTTTTTCTTGCAACATGAGACATTATAAATGTATCGATAATTTAACTAAAGTCTTGCAGAGCGATGTCTGCGATGGTCACTGAGCCAAGTCGAAGTGCGGACTACGCCTACGCCTAACGTAACAATGCTATATCTGGACGTAACTGAGCGGCACGGTGTAGATAGACTGGGCGTAATGCATTCTGGGGTAGAGGAGTGTTTAAGTGGATTAGCACCCGAATGCAGCGATCGAGGCTATTGGCAACCTGCATCTGTTGCACATCTAGCAAAGGAACTCGATCCCAACCAGGACGACGACGTGCTACCGCAGCCGGAAACATTGCATCCAAATCTGAAGTTGCAGAAAAGGTAACACTGACGATTTCATCAGGATCTAAAACATTGTTTGTTTCTAAGGCGTTTAATAATTCATCTACAGCCTCAGTAATTGCTTTTATAGAGTTGTAGCTGACTGTCGTTGCGCCTCGAAGTCCTCGGACTCGCCATTCTCCCGATACCTTTGACACGCTGGAATGTTGATCTATTTGCGTTGAAAAAGTGAGCTTATCCATATTAATTTGAAGGTTGCGTATTTAAGTTTTTCTGTACACAGCAATTGCCAATTGTAAATCTCAATTGTTGATAGTTTTATTTGGCAATCTCAGATTAGTTAAAGAGAGCTAGACAATCAAGAAATCAGCACTTGTTATAGTACTGACTTGTACCCCACTCAAGATCGTTAAAGGCTCATTGCTGCTGGTAATATTAATCAAAGTATCATTTACACTACCACCAGTACCTTGATAGATTGTTAAATCGGCAAATGTCAGACCACCAAAAAGCCCAATAGAATCTTCCCCATCAGTAAAGTCAACAATGGTATCAATCCCCGATCCAGATGTAAAGGAGAATGTGTCTTTGCCACTACCACCAATCAGAGTATCCCAACCAAAGCCGCCTACAAGGGTATCATTGCCAGCACCGCCCCGAAGCAAGTCATCACCGCTCAACCCCAACAGATAGTCATTGCCACCCTGACCGTTAATAACATCATTAGATTTGTCAAAGCCACTAGTATTATTATTAAGATCGTTCAGGAATGTTACCGAGTTACGATTGTAAACACTACTTCTTTGTTCATTCGCATTCAAGACATCAAAGCTGTCTTGAAACCCCGTCTGCCCGTTAAACAAAATATTGCCAATATCCACCGATGCACCTGTGGCTTGGCGAAGGTTATCTAGGTTTTGTAAGGCAAATTTTTGCAAGACGACCCCAGTATTCTCAACTCCCTCAAAGGTTATGAGCAGATCATCTTGATTCTGAGTTAAGAGCAGATTTCTAGCAGTCAGCCCATTACCCTCAAATTTTAGAGTATCAATTTCAGCAGATACGTATGTAGATGGCCGAGATCCCGACCCTACACCACCAAAGTCAGTAATGGTGTCGATGCCGTTACCAAGTTGAACTGTAAACAAGTCTATATTTCCACCACCCGTAAGAAGGTCGTTTCCTTTTCCACCAATAATGTTTTCACTGCTTTTCCCACCGATAAGGATGTTATCACTATCATCTCCAACCAGAAGAACACCGTCTTTTCCTTTGGGTCGAGCGTCATTGTCTACAATTGTCAAACTAGCTGTATTCTGTAATAGCCCAATGATTGCACCGCCAGTAGCATCGCTCAAGGTGAGGTTGATAGTTTTATTAGCCTCGATTGAATTATCATCAACGATCGCAATGTTTACAACTTTAACTCTCTCTCCGTCAGCAAAGTTAACCTTTATCTGCTGAGAACCGTTATAATCTTCGAGATATTTAGCAGTACCATCTTTCAAAGTGATAGTAGCACCAACTGCCCCTGTATCATCTAACGGGCGGATCAAAGTTACTGCTGCTATGGGAGAACCATCTTCATTGACGCTGTATTCAGTGCCAGCAAAAATTATTGAGTCTAGGGGTACTGATGCGTTATCCTTAAAGGCTTGCACGATTTTATCAAGTCCTTCATCTGTAAATAGCGGAAAAGCCGCAGATATATCTGTCCCTGGACGACTTGTATCCTCAATCAATTTGTCAAGCCCGGAGGGAATACCTTGGATAATCATTCTCGCTGGCTTATCTTCAAGATTGCGATAGGCGTGGGTTTGCCCTTTAGGCACATTCACAAAAGTTCCAGGAGTTGCGGTAATAACTCGATCGTTCAACTGAAATTTTACAGTTCCCTCGACAATGTAAAATCCTTCATCTTGCTGAAGGTGGATATGCGGTGTAGTCCCGACATTTGATGGAACGTAGGCATCAAATAGATCGTATTTACCACCAGTATCTTCACCTGTTGAGATAAATTTAACCAAGTCTCCAACCACCCACAATGACTTACTAGATTTGTTGGCTGGTGTCTGTTGAAAGCGATTATATTCTGTCATTCTTGTTCTCCTTTCGATCTGAATTGATGGTGAGCTAGTTTTGGTTTGATGTTGTAAGCGCAGACATCGGCTTTATTGCTTGAATATTTTCTTGTTTAGTCAAGTTTTGAGCATCTATGTCTGCATCTGCGAATAAATATGGATTTATTAATCTGGAACTTGACTTACAAGATTCAAGTTTGGTAGGAAATAGTTACGGATGATACTTATTTATCGCGTCTTTCTTTGATATTTACGCAAAAAGTCTGAGAAAACACTTTAGAATTTGGATCGCAGCAATATTGTAGTAATTGCGATCGCAATTAAGTTTCACCCTATATTTTTTAGGGTTGCGATCGCCCATAAAAACCTCAATAGATGTAGATTCCACTCTTTTTGTTCCCATCCAAACTAGTAACGAAGTAACTATCGTTTAAATTCAGATTTTTCACGCTTTGCACGCTAGCAATCAGTTCTAGCGGCTGATTTGGCCGACTGATGAGTATGTCTGTGGTGTATTCATTTCCCGCAGTCGAATTAGGCCCAGGAGCTACTACATAAGTGCTACCATCTGTCAACTTTTTCAGTTGAATGAAATCCTCATCAGGGTTGAAGTCAACAATTAAACCAGCGTCAGAAACGTCAGAGCCACCTTTATTATCATAGTAGGATTCAGCAACATCCCCAAGTACAAAAGTATCGTGCCCTGAACCACCGAGCATCTCATCTCTTTCAATACCGTCCAGTCCAGGTATGCGGATAAATGGATTACAGACATTTTTGTTCTCCTGATTATGATGGCAAATTATGTAGGCAAATATTTTCAGTTTTCCACCAATAGAAACTGTGGAATTGTTGGTTCATTCACAGGAGTTTCTTTGAGAAACTCCTGTGGGATGATTTTGAGATTAATTGCTATACAGTAGTCAGGATGTTGCTAACTGACTTATTCAGATTGACTGCGGAAGCAGGGAGGGTTCCCAGTTTGACTTCACCCCAGCGCATGACGGTGGCAGCAGCAGTAGATGCTGAACCGATAGTATAAACAAGTACCAAATCGTTTTCGCGAATTTTCTTTGATTGAGCGCCGTAGTACAGATTGGCAATGGGGAGGACAGACCCAATGTTTGCATAATACGGGTAGAGATTGATTGTACGGTCTGGATCGATACCTAGTGAGCGGGCACACAGATTAGCGTACCAGGCAGTTGGTGTATTGAAAGCAAAGAACTTAATATCATTGAGACTAACACCAGCAGAGGCGATCGCACCTTCACAGCAAGTACGGACAAGATGAACAGATGTGCCACCTAGTTGCTTACTGGCGCTTTCACCAGTCTGTATCCGCATCCTTGGCAAGCCATTCGCGTCTGTAACCAGTTCATTAAAGAAAGCACCACAAGTTGCTTGAGTGTGAACAATTTTCGTACCCAAGACTCCTTGGTTCGGTTTGAGGGTACTAACTAAAAATGCACCAGCACCATCGGCCATAAACCACGAAAGGGTATCATCTTCATCAACAAAGTGCGAATAGATGCACGAAATCACCACTAGGACATTGCGGTACTCTCCGGTTTGCACTAACGCCGAGGCGTTCTGCATTGCCACTAAAGCACTCGAACAAGTTGACTCTAGATTCCAGGCGGGGCAGTTCAGTCCTAATTTACGGGCGAGATAAGAAGCATTACCAGGAGCGATTTGCTCAGGAAACAAAGTAGTTACAATCATCAGATCGATTTCATCTGTGGAAAGTTCTGCTGCTTCCAGGGCACTTATAGCTGCCCCGTACTCTAAGGCTAACGATGTTTCACCAGGAGCCACCACCCGCCGCTCAACAGTACCTCGGAAGGGATCGGACAGATAAGGTCTTATAGCTTCAGACCAGAGGAGGTCTTGCTCTTTTTGGTTAACGGCAGGTTCGGCAGGTTTAAACAGCTTCGCGAGGGTTCTGCTCTCTGCCTCAGTTACCAATTCTGGGTAATTCTGTTGCCAATAATCGTTGGTACGCACAATGCTAGGGAAGTTAAGGGCAACTGAACGAATACCTACTGGTTGATGTGTCATGATATTACTCCTTAAAATTAAGAAAATTAAGATTCTTTTGCAACTTGTGAAATCAAACTTTGAATCCGAGCGCCAATTGGGGCAGGTCTGGTCGGATCGATTACGACATCAATCACAAAGGGAACATTTGAAATCAGCCCTTTTTCTAAAGCGGCTTCGACATCGGCTTCCCGCTCCACCCGGATGCCATCAGCTCCCATCCCACGAGCAATCATGACGAAATCTGTACTGGGTATCTCTGCGTCTACACCGTTAAATCCCAACAAGTTCATCCCCTGGTCGCACATATTGTAATGGCCATCGTTGAGTACAATCCAAACGGCAGGAATTTTGTATTTGACAGCAGTGCTAATCTCGCTGTTCATGAGCATAGCTCCGTCCCCAAGAATAGCAACAGCTTTACTATTGCGTGCCAGTGCAGCACCGACAACACCTGTAGCAGCATGACCCATTGAGCCAAAACCAGTACTGACTCGATATCGTCTAGGGGTGTTAAACCTTAGCCAGTGGGTTCCCCAAGCAAAGGAGTTACCCGCCTCGGTAATCACTATTGCATCACTATTTTCGACAATTACACGTTGAATCCGATCCATCAGTATTTCTGGCCTAATTAAACCATCATTCTGAGAATCAATCGGATCGAATTTGGGTCGGGGCAGCGACAAGACTGGTAATCGATCGGAACGCTTGGGAAAATGCTTCAATAATGCCTTAACAAATTCTCCGACATCAGACTGAATAGGCACTGTCTCAACAGATGGATAAGCAACTCCAGGTACTTCTGGGTCAATATCGACATGTATAAAACCGCGTGAGGGAATCATTTCCAGATTCCAGAATGAGGTAAATTCACTCAATTTTGTTCCCAAAACCAGTACGCGCAGAGGACTTTGTGATTGCATATATGTCAGAACTGAGGAATGTCCACCGAAGCCTGTGACACCCACAAACTGAGGATGATCTTCAGGAAATATACCCTTAGCACGAGGCGAACACATTACGGCAGATCCGGTTCTCTCGGCAAGTTGGCGGATTTCTTCTCCGGCATCCTTAGCACCAAAGCCCACCCAAATAGCAAATGGCCCTTCAGATAACAATTGTACAGATTTCCAAACAGTATCTTCTCCCGCAGATGGCAGAATTGGTGAGCTAGTTATACGAGGTATTGATGCCTTGAGAAAACTTGTCTGAATCACCGGGGGGACACTTAAATGTGCAACAAAGCTACCAGGTTGTGCTAAACCCAAGGCAAGTCTGCGAGCAGTTACTGGAAGTTCATCGCTGCATTCAATAGTCGTTGCATAATGGAACAGCTTTCCTGAAGTAAAAATACTTGTATTGGACATTGTGTAGGCACTAGTTTCTTGAAAAGCCCAGCGTCCACGTTGCTGTGTTGAGGTAGAAGGAGAGAGAAAAATTACCTTTGCACCTTCCCAGCGTGCAGCAAACATTCCAGTTAGGGCGTTGGTAATTCCTGGCCCGGTTGTGGTGAATACTACCACAGGACGACCATTGGCAAAGTACGACTCAATAGCTGCAAAGGCTGCTCCGGTTTCGTGACGAAATTGTAGCACCTGGATTGAGCTTTGCTCTAGCATAGCTACCAGTGGTGTAATTCCACCTCCAAATAGACCAAAAGCTTGGCGTACTCTCAAATCTTCGAGCATTTTGACTATAGCTGCTGCAACTGTTATTTCAGTTGATTCTGAGTAGCTGGGCTTTCCATGAGGGGATAGCAAAGAAGAGCTTGTGGATTGCGATCCAATAGCAGGTTCAGCTATTGTATGTTCAACTGACTTATGATTAGTTCTAATATTAGTATGACGCATCGATGAAACCTCTATTTATCTTTTTTATTTTGGTAGTTTGTTTGGATTGTCAATTAATAGGTAATAGTGGCGAATTGAGATTTGATTGCTTACGTAGAACTCGCTTGAGTACTTTACCTGTAGGATTTTTAGGAATTGAATCCACGAAGTTAATTACATGGGGGATTTTGTAGACTGCCATCCTTTGCCGACAGAATTCAATAATTTGCTTTTCTGTAACTTCTTTACCAGATTTAGCTACGATATTCGCCTGGATTATCTCACCTTTGAAACTATCAGGGATGCCATAAATAGCTACTTCGGCAACTGCTGGATGCTGATAAATGACATTTTCAACTTCAGTTGGATATACTTTAAATCCAGAGACATTAATCATGTCTTTTAAGCGATCGACGATATAGAAAAAACCATCTTCATCCATTCGACCAATATCGCCAGTATATAACCAACCATTTTTAATGACTTCAGCAGTTTCAAATGGGCGATTCCAATAACCAAGCATGACGTTGGGGCCGCGGATGACAATCTCACCCAATTCACCAGGCTGTACCTGATGATCGTCAGCATCAACAATTTTCATTTCTACATTTTCAATGGGAGCGCCAATGGAACCGAGTTTGTATTTCAAGTCGTGGTTATAACATGCACATGGTGATGTTTCAGTTAAACCATAGCCTTCATGAATCACTTTTCCATACTTTTTCTGCCAAATTTGAGCTATTTCAATTGGCATAGGTGCCGCAGCAGAAAAGTAATAACGTATGCTCTCAAAGGTTTGCTGAGGTATGTCGCTATTTAAGATTTTGATGAATACTGTCGGCACACCAAAGAACATGGTGATTTTATGAGTAGCGATCGCATTCAAGACTTGTGTCAGATCGAACCGCCGTTGCAGGACGAGGGTGGAACAAGTATTGAGTGCAGCATTGAGAATTGCATTTTGACCAAAGCAATGAAATAATGGTAGAAAAAGTAATAATTGGTCATTAGCTTGCATTCCACAACAACGATTTTGGGAATACATATTAGAGATGATATTGCCGTGAGAAAGAGTAGCTCCTTTAGGAAAACCTGTAGTTCCTGATGTGTAGACTATGCTAGCAGGAGCATGGCGATCCATTTTCACAGCGCGGGCATTTGGGGAAGAGGTTTCTATTAGTTGAGCTAAACTTATCCCCTTTTTGGCGCTACCTTCTGCAATCAAAATGTGTTGTAATTCGGGTAAATCTGCCTCTAATACCTCCAAACTACCTAACTCTGTGGTGATGATGGCTTTAGCAGCACAATCGTGAAGGATATAGCTGACTTCAGAACTTTTCAACATCACATTTACAGAAACAGCGATCGCACCAATTTTGAGAATGCCAAGATAAGAAGTAATGAACTCTGGAATATTTGGCAAAAACAAGGCCACGCGATCGCCTCTTCTTATTCCCAATCCTTGTAAACTATTAGCTACTCGATTTACTAACCGATCTAGATGGCTGTAAGTAAAAGATTTATCTTCAAAAATCAGGGCGATTTTCTCAGGAAATAATAAATGACCGCGCTCGATATGATTGGCAATATTCATAACTTAAAAGTCTCTCTTTCATCTGAGTATGGCAACAAATTAAGTTAACAAAACTTTCGGAATAGAATGGCACGAATCAAAGCTAAAATCATTGCTAGGGCTGGGTGTAAGTGAAAGAATTACCGCGTCAACTATTGTGATGTTTTTCCCTACACCCAAAAGCCAGTTACATTCAGGTTTGCGTTTATCTTAGTGTGATTCCTTTCTGAATATTTGGTGTGTAAACATCACCAAAACTGATTTGTGGTTCCAATGTCATGAGGATGCCGTGACGGGGACGTAATGTAAACATTGGCTCCTCCTCAACTGGATGTCCAGATACTAAGTGCAGCCGATATTTTTGAGCTACCATTGCAACTATCAACTGCATTTCAGTCATCGCAAATATCTCACCTATGCATTGGCGTGGGCCGCCGCCGAAGGGGTAGTAAGCATAGCGGGGACGCGCAGCCGCTTGTTCTTTTGTAAAGCGCTCAGGGTCAAAGTCTTCGGGATTCTCCCAAAAAGCCGGTAGGCGATGGGTGACATAAGGGCTAATCATGATTACAGAGTTAGCTGGTATGTGATAGCCTCCAACCTCGTCAGCCTGTAAGTTAGTACGAGTATAGACCCACGCACCAGGATAAAGCCGCATCGATTCTTCCAGTACCATCCTGGTATATTTCAGGTTTGGTAAATCTTCAAGAGTCGGGGTACGCCCATTTAAAACCCTCTTGAGTTCATCTTGAAGCCGACTTTCGACGTGAGGATGAAGAGAGAGCAAGTACCAAGTCCATGCAAGTACAGCTGCTGAGGTTTCAAATCCACCGGTAAAGATGGTCATAATCTCATCGCGCAGTTGTTTATCATTCATTCCCTGACCAGACTCTTCATCGTAAGTATCCATCAGCATAGAGAGCAGGTCGTCAGGACTATTACTATTTTCCCGGCGGGAGCGAATAATCCGATAGACGATTCTATCTAGTGTTCCCATCGCTTGCACAAAGGCGCGGTTTTTCGGTGTGGGTACCCATAGAGGTAGTTTGAAGACTGCCCATAGTTGACTACTAAGATACTCGTAAGCAGTATCCCATGCTTGATTCATCTCGGAAATTTCGTCTTCAGAATCAATGCTTAACAAACTCTTGAGGAGGATATTCTGGGCTAGTTGCATCATCTGTGCAAAGACATCTAGGGGTTTGTCTGAGCCGATGCTGCTCCAGGTATCTAGCATTTGGCTAATGGTTTTGGTCATGAAGGTGACTAATGCTCCAACCCGATGGCGATGAAAGGTTGGTTGCATTAAGCGGCGTTCGCGCCGCCAGGAGTCACCCTCGGCAACTGCTAGACCATTACCGATTACCTGCTTAATTGATTTAAAGTTTTCGCCTTTAATGTAGTTGCGGCTATTTTCTTGCAGGATATACTTCAGATGATCTGGATGAGAGACTAAATAAAGTTGTTGAGGCCCCATTGCCCCCAGATGGACTACTTCGCCATACTCCTGTACGGCATTCGTGAGAAACTGTAGTGGATTCCGCAACATTTGCGGGAGGTTACCTATAATCGGGTAGCCGATAGGGCCGGGAGGAGCTTTGCTGATACTTGGTGAAATGCTCTGTTTGTGCATCTTAACTGTCCTCAAGATTTAATTGAGACTTGACAAAATATCTTGAACTGCTTGCACAATCTGCCCACCAGATGCGATATCTGCACTAATTCGGGCAATATGTTCGTCAAGAGGTTGTTCGTGGTCGTTCCAGATATAAGGACGGTCAGGTGAAGCTGGTTGTCCGATGACATCGCGCACTGCCATATATAAATCTCTGGTAGCAGGAGATAAACAAGCACGAGCATCATAATGGTCTGCAACTAAATAGGTGCGTAAATCAACTGCTTGTACCCCAAATATCAAAGCGATCGCCATATACTGTTGGAAGGTATCTACTGAGCGACGCGCTAAGTTTGCCGAAGCAAAACCTTGACTGTTGATATTTTGGTTAAATTGTTCGGCATGGGTAGGAAATCTGTCTGCGATCGAGTTTCCATAGAAGGTTAACAATGGCATGATCGAGTTCCCAGATATTTGCAGACCTTTTAGCCCCATGTTGACACTGCGCTCTCGGTTCCCTACCAAAGATGCTGGCAGGCCATTGTTAAATTCTGGCGCTACCAGATAGGCTATTTGCACATCCAAATGTTTAGCCAACAACCCGATGTAGTAGCGCAACCGATCCATTCCTACACCGATATACTGCCCTAAGAAATTACCGCCATGATAGCTAACTTGGTTCTCAACATCGATCAGTGGGTTGTCGGTGACAGAATTAATTTCTACTTCGATTTGTTTTTTAATCTGCTCGATCCCATCTACAATCGGCCCCATGTATTGTGGTAAACAGCGCAGTGAATAACGGTCTTGAATTGGATCTCCACCCCGATAGTTGTGAGAACCATCTAGTTCTTCGCGGACTAAGCGTGAACCTGCTAGTAAGTTCAGCATTTGGTTCGCAGCCCATTTTTGCCCTGAATGCGGTTTGAGCTGATGAATAAATGGGTGGAATGATTGATTGGTACCATTCAAACCTTGAATTGCTAGGGCATGTGCCCCCATTGAGAGAGCTAATAAAACTCTGGTGTCATAGACACAATTGGCAGCAATACCTGTCATGACTGAGGTGCCATTCATCATTGCCAAGCCTTCTTTAGGAAGTAATTGCAATGGCTCTAAACCCAGATGGCTCAACGCTGTCGGCGCGTCGATTTCTTCACCGTTAAAGTCAACAGTATAACAACGGTCTAAACCAACCAATGCTCCAGTAATGTAGGATAAAGGCACTAAATCACCGCTTGCACCAATAGATCCAAATTCATATACATGGGGTGTGACACCAGCATTTAAGAAAGTTTCCATACGCTGGATAAGTTCTAGACGAATACCAGATGCACCATGCAAGTGGGAGTTAGCACGCAAAAGCATGGCGGCGCGGACATCAGCTAGCGGTAATTTTTGTCCGGCTCCGGTTTTGTGATACCAAATCAGGTTGTTCTGGAGTAGTGCCGCAGATTCAGGGGAAATGACAACATTGGCCATGCCACCAAAACCACTTGTCACACCATAAATTGGTTGACCAGATTCCACAGCATTACTAATGTAATCGCACGATGCTTGAACGCCTTGCACAACATCTCGATTATCAGTTAGGCGTACTTGAACACCCTGACGGGACACACTAGCTACTTCGTCTATTGTTAGGTCTTGGTTGCCTACAACTACAGTTTTACTGGAATTTACTAGGGAGGTTGCAGAGGATTGAAAAGTCTTGTTTTTGTTGAGTGATGTTGTATTCATTGAACTTCCAATTATTATTTAGATTGCACAGATGATGGACTGATTGGATGTCCTTGTTGGTAGGGTAATGGCACGCTTATAAAGCCCTAATGGCGGTGGTAGAAACTCGTGCAGCAAACTTGGGGGTAATGGTGGGGCTATGTTGTTTAGACCAACGACCAAAGAACTTAGCTAAAGAAGCCATTTCTAGCATTAATTCTTCAAATGCTTCTGGTGTTAAAGATTGAGGCCCATCTGAAAGAGCCTTAGCTGGGTTAGGGTGAACTTCAATCATCAAGGAATCTGCACCAGCTGCCAAGGCAGCCAAGGTCATCGGTTGGACAAACTCTGATTTGCCGGTGGCGTGGCTAGGGTCAATCATAATTGGTAAGTGAGTCAAAGTCCGCAAGACAGGGATTGCAGATATATCAAGGGTATTCCGTGTATACTGTCGGTCAAAGGTGCGAATTCCTCGCTCACACAAAATTACATTGGGATTACCTGCTGCCAAAATATATTCAGCTGACATCAACCAATCTTCAATTGTGGCTGATAGTCCCCGCTTCAATAACACTGCTTTACCAGTAGCGCCTACTTTCTTCAGTAGGGAGAAATTCTGCATATTGCGGGCACCAATTTGGATTACGTCTGCTACTTCAACAATCTTGTCTAAATCAGCTGCATCCATAACTTCTGTGATAATACCTAAACCAGTAGCTTCGCGAGCTTTTGCTAACAAATCTAATGCGCTTTCGCCATGTCCTTGGAATGCATAAGGTGAAGTCCGAGGTTTGTACGCTCCACCTCGGAGAAACTGTGCCCCTGCTGCTTTTACTATCTGTGCTGTTTCAACAATCATTTGCTCGTTTTCAACAGAACATGGCCCAGCAACTACAACTAAAGGATGGGTTTGTCCAAAGGTAACAGCTCCATTAGGTGTAGGTACAACCACAGATATATCCTTCCCAGCCTCCCTCTTTTAAAAGGCGAGAGAGGAGTAACGAGTAAGGAGAGTTTTTGCTCCCCTCTCCTGGTAGGAGAGGGGCTGGGGGAGAGGTCAAAATAGCACTCGTCGAACTCACGTTAAAAATATGAATATAAATGAATGTAGAGATGTAGCAATACTATGTCTCTATAAGGTTTATGGATAATGCATATTTAATTTTTGAAGATATCTATTCATTCTACTAGATGAAAGTTAGCTCAAGAATTAGTATTTAGACAAATATCAGAGATTCCTCTAACTACTGCTACTTTTACTAGTTTGTAATAAAGTTAGTTCTGAACGAAGTTTTGCAATATCTTGCTTAAGCTTCTGATTTTTTATTTGTAGTGCTTCTAGTTGTGCTTTATAAGTATCGCGCTCCGCTACCAATTTTCGCAGTTCATTTTGTGGAAGTGGAGAAGAAAGTGGCAGATGATTAGTGGTTGTTTGTTCAATGCTAGAAACCTCAGTCTTGGGTAAGACTAATGTTTCTACTTGATTTGTATCTATCTGCTGACTAACTGAAGAAAATTTTTGTTGCTGTTCCTTTACTCTCAAAGTCTGACTTGCTCTTAGCTACTAAAGGCTGGTCAATAATTTTCTCTGATTGGGTAGGTATTACTTTGATTTCTATAGGAAAAGCTGTGGACTCATGCTTACTAATTTTCATACAATCTATTCCTGCTAGCATTTGTATTTTTCTTAGAGATATTTTTGCAAAGCAGTTTTTTAGGCTTGTGATTTTATGTTTAAGGGAACTTGTAAGCTAATCAGCATTCAAGTTGCATAATCAGGGCGGGCTTTTCGGCCCACCCCACAAGATATTGAGAAAATTTTGATCTGCAAATTAGATGTGTTTTAGCTTATTAAGTTACTCAGGTCAAGCTAATAACTTTACGCAACTTCTTGTTATATCTTTACAAAAGTACATAATCAATTGCTATCCCAAATACTATTTTAAAAATGCTAATGTGTTGTTATTCGCCAGTTTTGTGGCTTTTTGGCGATGTCTACGACGAGTTACGCCTACGCAGAACTACTCGTACCAATTCACGATGAAGATGTACTTAATATTTCTTAAATGAATTGGCAAGTACGCCTTTTCTTAGAGAGGGCGATGAATGCGAGTGATTTTCCCAATTGGCAGAGGCTTTACACCGATTTCCTTCACTGGTGTAAGCGCGATCGCTTTTTTATTCATAATTGAGCCATTTTGTAAAGTCGCCAAACTCCTACTTCAGTAGGGCGACAGCGTGATGAACAAATCAGGTAAATTAAGATAAGTAAAGAAAACGCTTTGAACTAAATGGCAGCTCTAAGCTTACAAGAAATTTCTACTCAGCTAGAAAGTCCGAATTTACGCGATCGCATGGTAGCCCTTGCTAATCTGCGTCATGTTGCGGCTGAGGATGCAGTGCCTTTAATTAAAAAGGTACTAGACGATGAATCTTTGCAACTGCGATCGATGGCAATATTTGCTCTGGGAATCAAGCCAACACCAGAATGTTATTCTATTTTGGTAAAAATTCTCGAAAATGACCCTGATTATGGTATACGCGCTGATGCCGCTGGTGCTTTAGGATATTTGGGTGATGCCAGAGCTTTTGAGGTGCTTTCACGGGCATTTTATGAAGATACTGATTGGCTAGTACGTTTTAGTGCAGCTGTTTCTCTAGGTAATATTAAAGACCCTCGTGCCCATCAAATTCTGATTCAGGCATTGGATAGCAAAGAAGTCGTGTTGCAACAAGCTGCAATCTCTGCACTGGGAGAAATTCAAGACATCGAGTCTGTAGATAAGATCCTGCGCTTCGCCCAATCAGATGATTGGTTAGTGAGGCAGCGTTTGGCAGAAGCCTTGGGAAATCTTCCCACTCCCAAGAGTGTCTCAGCTTTAAAATACTTAGAAAAAGACAATCATTTCAATGTTGCTGAGGCAGCCAGAATTGGCCTCAAGAAGCTTGAGGAAATAGGCAATCAAGCTTAATATTAAAACCTCCTGCTAGCTTTTAATAATAATTAAGTGGGAATTTTAGCATTTTGATGCAGGGTAATTTCATTCATGAATATTGAAGAGTTTTTTCAGTTAAGTGCTGGTAAATGGTTTTCTCATCGCACTAGTCAACATTTGGCTTTTAACCAATCAGAACATAGCAAGTCAGATATCATCATTGAGACGCTGCCATTAGATCATCCAGAAGCAGTTAAGCTGTGTGAAAGTTACAACATTAATCCTAGTTCTGCTTCCTGTGCTACCAAAATTATCTGGAACGGCACAATGGACAAGGATCGAGCAAAACATAGTGGTTCAACTGTGTTAGTTTCGGTACCTGATGCAGATAATCCGACCCAAGGCAGGTTACTCAGAGAAATAGTTGATGCCAATAAAACTCCAGTTGCCGGACGCTATAAATTTGACAGTGATGGTGCTTTAATCCTAACTACAGAGGATGAAAACATATTCTCAGAGGAACGGCTGTGGTTTGCTAGCCCCAATTTGCGAATGCGGGTAAATGTCCTCAAGAGTTTTGGTGGATTTAGCATCACTTCCTTCACTTCAGAGATTCGCATGGGTGGCTTTCCACCCCCTGAGAAGGTTTCCGAGGCGGCTAATTCAGTATCTAGTTAAGTTCGATCGCAAAATATTCTCCCCCTTTCTGGCTACAGTGTACACACAAGTCAAATTACCCCCCTTAATCCCCCCTTATAAAGGGGGAAAAAAGAAATCCAGTTCCCTCCCCTTTGCAAGTTGGTTTTGTAGCTTGCGTGCCAATTTTATTGGATTTACGACGGGGGGAAAAAAGAAATCCAGTTCCCTCCCCTTGCCAAGGGGAGGGTTAGGGTGGGGTAAAACCCTAGTTAATCAGCTTATTTCAGACTTGTGTGTACACCGTAGATTTCTGGGGGGAATTAAGTAGAGATGGGTTAGGGTTAGAGAAAGTTTTGATTAAGCCTGTAATACCTTAAACCACTTATTCAAAACTGTGCTGATGGTTTTCTTAATCTGATGGTTGCGGCTCCATTTTTGGAATGCCATTTCATACTCATCACCTTTGATTTGAAAGGTATTCCAGACATCAAGCGCTACAGGCAATCCGCAGAATAGTAAAATGTACAGCGACCAAGAAATTCCGCCACCAGTAATTAAATCAAGCAGTATAAAAAAACCATTGGAAATTGCATATTTGCTTAAACGCTTCTGAAATCTTCTGATGCGGTAAGCGTCAAAAGCTTTTCGCTGTTGAACTTGGCCCTGTTGTAATACCCAATCGCGCTCTGCTAATTTTAAAGACTCAGGTGAAATTTCTAACTCAGCAGCAATTTCTAATATATGCTCATAAGAAAATTCTGTGTCTTTATCATCTGCTTGACGAGCGATCGCTAAGTGCAGAATTTGTTGGACATCTTCTTGGCTATACGAGCGGATGCTTTGAGGTTCAAACGCCGTCATAATTTTTTCTCTTATATTACTTTTAATAGAAATTTGCTGCCCGATAGATTTTAAGCAGCTACGCTAGTACTATTTCCATTATTCTTAGATTAACAAATCTAGATGCTGTCCGGCATTGAATGTATGGGATTTTTAACTTTGGGCATAGGGTGAATGTCACTAAGAAAACGTGAAACCTCGTGTTTGGCAGGGTGTTGGGGGTAGGGTGTTGGGTGTAGTGTTTAAGACAATTAACCTTTAGTTGCGTCAAGGAGTTCAACATTTTCTTGATTCCCTACACCCTACACCCTACCCCCCACACCCTCTCATCCGGTTAGATCAGGGGTTTGTGCTTAACAAGCGTGCCATTCGGGCATAGGGTAAAGAGGCAGAGGGGCAGAGGGGCAGGGGGCAGGGGGCAGGGGGGAAAAATTTACTGCATCTGCCTTCTCTCCACCAATATAGAGACTCTCCAAACATCCAAGATATTATCAAATGCAGCAGAGCATAATTAATAACGAAATAACAAGCATTAACAAGGATGTAACTCAATGGTTGAAGAAAATGGATCGATTCGTACCCTATCGGTTGATATTGGCGGTAGTGGTGTTAAGGCTATGGTTTTGGATATTACGGGGCATCCTGTAACAGAAAGAGCGCGTTTAGATACACCTCAACCTGCGACACCGGAGGTTGTAATTAATGCAATTGTGGTGTTAGCAGCGGCTCAAGGTGAATTTCATCGCGTTTCGGTCGGTTTTCCTGGTGTGGTGCGCTGTGGAGTCACAGAAACAGCGGTAAACTTACATCCAGATTGGATCGGATTTGATTTGGAAAAAGCATTATTAAAACACTTAAACAAGCCTGTACGGGTGATTAATGATGCAGACATGCAGGGATTTGGTGCGATCGCTGGTAAAGGTGTCGAATTGGTGATTACTCTGGGTACGGGGTTTGGTTCGGCTTTATTTGTAGATGGTAAGCTGGTACCAAATATGGAAATGGGGCATCATCCGTTTCGCAAAGGAGAGACTTTTGAGCAACAGTTGGGGCGTGCAGAGTTAGAAAAAATTGGTGAGAAAAGATGGAATAGGCGTTTAGAAAAAGCGATCGCATCCTTGCAACATCTGTTTAATTATGACTACCTTTACATTGGCGGTGGTGAAGCGGTGAGAGTGAATTTACAGCTCCCGTTAAATGTCAAACTCATCCCCAATATCACTGGTTTATTAGGCGGTATTGCTTTGTGGCGAGATGATAAAAGGTAAAAAGTTTTTCAATATCCACAACTTAGAGTACTAAGCGATATCTAAGGGCTACCTACACCTACACACTTTTTGATTAAGGTGCATTCTTTCTCAAAGTTTCAAAATGATATAAAAATTAACACAGATTAGAAAAGAGAATTGCACAAACATTATGTTCAGTGCCTCTGTGTAATTTTTTCATGTAGTATCTAAACTTTAACTCAAATTCCATACCGTGCAACAAGGTTGTGCGGTTTCATTCTTTTGAGGTGAAAGTGTGAGCTTTTCGAGAATAGCTTGAAGGAGCGACATAAGTTGCAATACAGTTCAGAATGAGCAACAAAACCCTTATTGTAGAGACGCGATAAATCGCGTCTTCAAAGACCAATAATCCTTAAGTAAACCGTATTTACAGAAATTGTGATTGATAAAAAGTATTTGAAATTAAGAGCTTTTAATCAATAGTTAAAAAACTGCCTCAATGAATTAAGTAGTATTTTTACTGGCAGTATAAACATGATAAAAGTAACATCAGCATATCAAGCATGAGCTAAATATAACTAGATAAATTTGTTTGATGCGATTCCCTGGCGATCGTATAAGTAGAACAGGCGGGAAAAATCAAACTATGTTAATAAAAGTAAAGTGGACTAAAACCCTCTTTCCTTCTGCCTTCTGCCTCACTTCGACTACGCTCAGTGACCACCTGCCTCCTGTCTGAACCTGATGATAAATATTCACAGCGACTTACTTAGTATGTTATTGTCTAAACCATTGATTTAGATAGTATGTCTGATAACTTGATGGCTTGATTAATGATATTAATCTGATTAAATGGGATCGGGGGTGAGCAAATATGAACATGAAAATATTACCTGGAAAAATTAGTACATGACTTTTTATTTGGTCAGTATGTACTATCCCGGACAGCAAATGTTGGTTAAAAGAAATATTGGTTGAAGTAAAATAAACTAAAATGAATGAAATTGGCCTGATGATGACGGGCGTGTTAACAATAAGACAAGGATCTGGGATCAATTTGCCACAGCAGCAATTATTTCAGATGGAAAATGATGTAAACCAGTCAAAACAGAGTCAGTTAGAGATAGCTGCTAAAGTTACGCCACCTGAATTTATGCAGACAGATGAGATTTCCCAGGCTTCTCTCTCAGCGCTAAAACTAGAAAAAGAACACATACTTCAGAAAATTAGCAAAAAGAATCTGGGACTAATTTCTTCTAATTTAGGTAAGCCTAAGAAGTCTTTTCAGTCTGGAGGTAAAGTCCGTACAAAGGCTACAGGACGGTTTCAGAAGTTTAGTAGCCAGCCTCTACCGACTCTTTATTTCGGTAGTTCTGGTATTGCTGTCAGAGCCTTACAACAGTTATTAGTGTCTAACGGTTATGCTGTGAGAGTAGATGGGATTTTTGGCGCACTAACAGAGACTGCTGTCAAAGCCTTTCAAAACCAGCAAAATTTAGGTGTGGATGGAGTAGTTGGCCAACGAACTTGGAGTGCGTTGACAATTTAGTTAAAAATTAGGAGTTAGGAGTTAGGAGTTAGGAGAATTTTAGATTTTCATAATTACTCACTCTTCACTCTTCACTCCTCACTTATTATCGGTACTGATGCTGTTCTAATAGCTGTTGCGCTCTTGGCTTGTAAATTAAATAGAACAAAGCCTCAATATAGCGCAATAAATCTTCCCGATTTTCCATAGAGGTAAAGTTCCAGAAGCCATAAATCCGTGCTAATGATAACAGCTTGCTAGTGTGAATTTTCCAAGTATAGGTGCTGTAAACTCGGTCAATTCCTCGCTGAGAAATTTCACTCCAATAGTTAGGATTTTGTTCGCATTTAGTGATGAAGTCCACAATTTTGGTGGCTGTCTCTTCTAAATTCGTTGGGTTAATCAAAAAGCCATTCACCTTATCTTGAATAATCTCTAATGGCCCGCCAAACTGTGTGGCAAGAGTTGGCAATCCTGAAACCATCGCCTCTAAAATTGTTAAACCAAAAGCTTCAAATAAAGCCGGTTGAACAAAAATTCCCTGACGATCGGCAATGACTCGGTAAATTTCACCGGAATCAGTTTTGGAGAGGCGTACACCCAACCAACGAATTTTACCGTGCAGATTATACTGGTCAATTATTTGGTAGAGTTTGATAATTTCGCTGCGTTCTTCGTTGTCATCTGATTCTTCGACGCGTAACTTACCCGCTACTAAAATTAAGTTGCAATGCTCTTGTAATTCTTGACTTTGACCATAACATTCAGCCAAACCTGTGAGGTTTTTGATGTGGTCAAGACGCGCCATTGAGAAGAGAGGGCGCTTGTTAGGATCGTCTAGTTTACCAAAGATTTGCGTGGAATCTTCCAGAGTAAAGAGCATTTCTGCAAGGCGTTGGCGATCGCTCTCTACTCGGTCTTTAATCCGCGTGTAAGGGAAGTAATTATTTTCATTTACTCCAGGTGGTACAACATTAAATTTGGGACTAAATAATTCAATGCCATTGGTAACATGATACAACTCCGGCATAGTGAAGCATTTGTAAGACTCGTATTGTCCCACACTATCCGGTGTTCCGACAATTTCCTGGTAGGTGCTGCTAATCACAAAATTGGCAGCATTCATGGCAATCAAGTCAGCTGTAAATTGCAAAGAAAAATGATATTTATCTTCTAATTCTTGCCAGTAGAGGTTACTGAACAAGTATTTAGATTTTTCTAAAGCGTGGGCAACATTGCATTGAGTAACTTTCAGCCGTCGCGCCAGCAAGAATGCTACTAAATTTCCATCAGTATAGTTTCCAACTATTAAGTCAGGTGTGCCGTGAAATTCTGCCCGTAGTTCTCTTTCGGAATCAATGGCGAAAGTTTCTAGATAAGGCCAAAACTCAAACCGGGAAATCCAATTTTGAGTCATGTTAGGATTAAATTCCCGTAAAGGCACTCGCAAAATCCAGGCATTTTCGCTACCGTGAACTTTTTCTAGCCGTTGATTACAAAGGGTGCCATCACTATTGGGAATCAAGCGGGTGAGAATAATTACCTTTGGCTCGACATTCAATTTCTCTAAACCCGCAAGCAGGACATCTTCTTGTAACTGCTTCTCTAGGCTTTTTGCCTGGTCAAGGACGTAAACTACCTGACCGCCGGTATCGGGACGCCCTAAAACTCCCTCTTGCCCAAACCAACCGTGAGCTGATACCAAGACGATTCTAAAAATCATCGGGACACGAGAAATGAATGCTTCTAAAGTCTGAGGATCGGCAGAATCAATCAATTCATCGAGAATACTTAAAGTTTCCCGCACTCGCGCTGCGGTGTTACCCCAACCTGGCTCAAAACCCATTGACTGCAATTGGAAGCGGAATTGTTCGTAGGGTTCATCTTCGGGGCGGTTATCAACAAAACCGATCGCTTTCTTAACTTGCTCGGAAAGTTGCTGCTGTGATTGAATGCGATCGTTGAGTAGCAGTTGCACACCGTTGTAGTGGTGCAGGCGCAAGAAATTCAATAAGCTGTCGAGCAATTGTTTGGAGTCTTGAAATATTTTGCTGGATAGATAGCGGTTGAGAAATTGTACCCCTTTACCAATATTTTTGGGGTCGCGGATGACTGGGGTGTAGTCATAAAACGGGCCGAAGTCCAATTCTAGCAGGTCGCCTTCGTTGGGATGATATTTGTTTACCAAGCGATCGCGCAGATCCAACAAATCCTGCACCGTCATCGGCTGAATGCTTAAGTCTGATGTCAGCCAGTAAACTTCTTGGCTGGCAATCTTAGAACGGATGATGAAACAGAAGTTTGAGTCCTCTTGAATTATTTCCTGAGTATAGTAAATGAGTTTTCCCAACTCAGAAGAAGTGTAAAAAGTCTCAGGTTTCTGAGACTTGGAGCAATACTCACTATATACATTCAGTATGTCGTTCCGTAGCAAGTACTTCTTTTCTTTTTGGCGTAATTCACTAAGAAAAGAACGTAAATCACTTTTTTCTTCACTATCTAAGACTGCTTGAAGCAATTCAGACATAGCAACTCCACTAAATGACGATGTTTGCATTGTTAACTTTCTAGGCAAGACAAATAAGCCTCCACCTTTTGTTAGACATATATAAACACTAAACAACACAGATAAATTATATTTACCTGTGTACATACAAGTATCAACTTTTTAGCAGACACTTAAAGCGTGTTCTTCTTTACCTAAAGTATCTATGACTCAGTATTTTTGGATCTCACTAAAGGAATACAATTTTTATTTCTTTTGATAGAGGTTACTAAATAACTGCATAATAATATTTGGGGCACAAATTATCGCACCCTCAATTGCTTAATGTAATCTTTACTATATCATTTATTTGCGTATATTTTGATTATCAGCACATCTAGAAGGAAAAGATTTAACTAAGTAAGTTGGCACAATAAAACCAAACTGTGTGAAGAAAAATAAATAAGGCTCAAACCCTTTTTCTTCTTGCTCCTTGCTCCCTGCCCTCTGCTTTATCCCAACGATAATTATTTACGCCGACCTAGTTATCAAGCTCTATAAGACTTTTATAGGACTTACGCATCGTACATAAGTACTAAACACAATTTGGGTATTTTAGCCATGTTTTGGCATCCAGCGATCGCAAATGTCGGAATAAATCAGGGTTATCTGAAGCCTCTGAAAAGACTAAATACCGTAGTACACGTTTTGGTTGATTTGTATAGTGCGTAAGTCCTATTTTAAATCAATATTTTTTAATTATTTCAGAGTGCTAATATTCATTTTTATAGTGCGTATAAATAATTTATTCTGCAACTTTCAGTATTAGCGATATTGTGCTAATTTTGAGCATAAGTAATTGTGCCGCTATTATCTCTTTGTCAAAAAAATCTAGAATAATTTAGAATAATTAGTATATTTATTCATCAAATGTTCTTCTGATTTTTTAACTATTTTAAATTTTGAATTCTGAACTCTGAATTCTATTGTAAGTCCGCATTTCGACGACGATCGCCACCAAAGCTTCTGGATCGATGGGTTTGGGGATATGACGTTGAAATCCGGCGGCGATCGCTTGCTGCCGATCGAGTTCTCCGGCATAAGCTGTTAAAGCAATAGCGGGAATTTGTCCCCCTTGCTCAAGCCCAAGGGTACGAATTTGTCGGATCAGCATATAGCCATCCATCTCTGGCATCCCAATGTCACTGATGATGATGTTGGGAATGGATTGAGCGATCGCTTGCAGCGCCTCAGTCCCAGATGCAGCAGCAGTGACGATCGCCCCATCTTGTTCTAAAACAAAAGCGATGAAGTCTCGCGAGTCCGTTTCATCATCGACGACTAAAATCTGAATGCCGTTCAAATCACCCTCCTGAACGGGCGATCGCTCTAAGGTTGGTGCTTGAGTTAACTGAGGTGCAAGTGGAATTTTAACCGTAAATGTCGCTCCTAGCCCAACACCTGGACTTTCTGCTGTTACGGTTCCACCATGCATTTCCACAATTTGGCGCACAATAGCCAATCCCAACCCTAGTCCGCCGAATTTGCGGGTGGTTGCACTATCTTCTTGCCGGAAATGCTCAAACACGTAGGGCAAAAAGTCGCCACTAATTCCTTTTCCAGTATCGGTGATTTGAATTTGGGCGCGATTTTCAGCTTGAGATAGGGCAATCGTGACTTGTCCCCCATTATGTGTAAACTTAACGGCATTCGACAGCAGATTCCATACGACTTGTTGCAATCGCCCTGCATCCCCGACTACCACGCCCAGAACGGGCGAGACGATAGTCTGAATTTGGATTGACTTGGCTTCAGCGGCTAACCGAACTGTTTCCAGCGCGGCCCAAATCACTGTATTGAGGTCAATGGGTGAGGTTGATAAGCTCATTTTGCCGCGCAAAATCCGGGAAATGTCCAGCAAGTCATCAATGAGTTGCACTTGAAGCTGGGCGTTGCGCTCAATCGTGGCGATCGCAGCATTCGTTTTTTGGGCATCTAGCTTTCCTTGCTGCAACAGTTTTGACCATCCCAGAATTGGATTCATCGGCGTTCTCAGTTCATGGGAAAGAACTGCCAAGAACTCATCTTTAATGCGATTACTTCGATCTAACGCTTCGGCTCGTGCCTGTAGCTCTGCAATTAGACGCGATCGCTCTAAGGCAACAGCTAGTTGATTGGCTACTGTTTGCATGAGGTCGAGTTCGTCTGGCGTAAAGCGATCGCGTTGACGAGTTCCCAGTCCCAGGGTGCCTAAGACGCGATTGCCCACGATTAACGGATGACTAGCATAAGCTCTGATGCCGTTTGACTGAACTGGAATAGGAAGTCGATCGGTGGTTGAGAGGGCATTTTCAACGATAGCTGGCTGGCGATGTTGCACCGCATAACCACATACACCCTGCCCTAACTCCAAAAATTTAGCGGATAAAGCAATGTCTTTTGAGATACCCCCATAGGTATTAAGTTCAAGGCGTTGCTGGTCTTCTTGAAACAAGTAATTAAAATAAACTTCCAGTCCCAAATAAGTCGAAACCTTTTCAAACAAACTGGCTAAAAATACCTTGGGATCTTCGTTGAGCAACAGATCGTTAGCAACTTCTGAAAGCAGCTTCAGCCGTTCGTTGCTTGCTTTCACAGTCGCTTCGATTTGTTTGCGATCGGTAATATCGTTAAACAATATCGCTACTTTTCGGCTCTGTGGCTGGCCAATGGGAAACGCATACACGTCAAACCAACGGTGCAGCGCTTCGGCGCGATTCTCAAAGCGATGGGGTTGCCCTGTTAGGGCAATTTTACCGTAAATTTCAAACCAATACTCTTCATGATTTGGAGTTAACTCGCGCATCCTTTTGCCTTGTGCATTGTTGAGTCCCGTTTGTTTCTCAAACGCCGGATTTATTTCCAAAAAGCGATAATCGATGGGCTTACTGTTTGGATCAAATAGCACTTCAATTACACAAAAGCCTTCGTCAATGGATTCAAACAAAGTTCGATAGCGTTCCTCAGATTGGCGCAAAGCGTCTTCGGTTTGTTTGCGTTCGGTGATGTCTGCTAATGCTCCAGGAAAAGCAATCGGTCTGCCATCAGCAGCATATTCAACTCGGCCGCGTGCGGCAAGCCAGCGCTCCTCGCCTCTTGCCGTATAAACGCGATACTCACTAAAATATTCTTCCCCGGTTACAATCGCCTGATTAATTGCAGCGACCGTTTGTGGGCGGTCTTCTTCGTGCATTGCTTGGACAAACAGTTCAATCGGCAAACCTGTTGTTGCTTCCACAGGGTCAACGCCAAACAAGCGAGCAAAGGCTGCATTCACGATTACTAGATTCTCAGAAATCTTCCACCGCCATGTGTAAATGGCTCCTGCTGCTAAAGCGGACTCCAATTGCACGTGGGTTTCCCGTAAGTCAGCTTCGGCTTGTTTGCGATCGCTAATATCGATGGAAATCCCGATCATGTGTTCCGGATTTCCCGCCTCGTCGTCAATTATATGCCCCCGAACCAGCACCCAGTGCGTGCTGCCATCATCCCAAACAGTGCGATACTCCACCTCATAATTGCTGCTGTTGGTAATCGAATCTAGAATTGCCGCCTGCACCCAAGTCCGATCTTCTGGATGAATCCGCTCCATTAGAACTTTGTGCGAGAAATCAGCATTAATCGGCAGACCATAGTTGACTTTGCACTGGTCAGAAGTAGACAGAACATTGGTCTTAATATCAAGTTGCCAAGAGCCGAGTTTGCTCGTCTCCAGAGCAAGTTTAAGCTGCTGTTCGCTGGCTTGCAGCGTCTGAGCTGCTTGTTTGCGGATATCTATCAGTTTTAAAGTTGACTCAACACGAGCCAGTAGTTCGCGAGCCGAAAACGGTTTGATTAAATAATCATCGGCTCCCGCTGCCAGCCCTTCTACACGAGCCTCTTCACCCGCCCGCGCTGACAGCAAAATCACGGGCAATTCTCTGGTTTGGGGGTCAGCCCGCAGTTGATGTAGCAACTCATACCCATCCAGCCCCGGCATCATTACATCACTGAGAATCAAATCCGGGTGCTGTGCCTGGATTGCAGCCAAAGCCGCCATTCCATTAGCGACTGTCTCAACCTCATACCATTGACTCAACAATCGCCGCATATAATCGCGCATATCGGCGTTGTCATCTGCTAAGAGGATACGGGCAGAAGCAGTAGAGGGGAAAAACACTCTATTAAAACTACCTTCTTTCTCTGTATCTCCTCTGCCCCCCTGCCCCCCTGCCCCCCTGCTCCTCTGCCCCCCTGCTGCTTCCAAAAGCCAGCGCGAAGCTTCTTCAAGGTATGGCGTGGCGCTGAGTGTGTTTGATGCCACAGTCCCAGGAGCATTTAACCGTTCTTGTGGTAAATGCGCGCACCCAGTTGGAATCGAAACTGTAAATCGGCTACCCTGTCCTACAACGCTGGTAACGCTGATAGAACCGCCATGCAACTTCACCAGTTCTTGCACGAGCGATAAGCCAATTCCAGAGCCTTCAAAACTTCGTCCCTGTAACCCTTTGACTTGATAAAACCGTTCAAACAGGCGCGAAATTTCAGCTTCTGGAATGCCACTTCCAGTATCTTCAACGATTAAATTAACAGTATTGCGATCGCGCTGCAATCGAACGGTAATGGTTCCCGTCAACGTAAACTTAAAGGCATTCGATAATAAATTAAATACAATTTTCTCCCACATTTGGCGATCGATATAGATTGCCTCTGGCAAGGTCGGACAGTCGATCGCGAACTCCAGACCAGCCTGTTTCATGAGCGAGCAAAACATACTAGCTAGCTCTGTTGTGAATGCGGCTAAGTCAATCGGTTGATATGATGCTTGCATTCGCCCCGCTTCCAGCCGCGAAAAATCAAGCAGCGTGTTGACTAATTTCAGCAACCGGAGTCCGCTTCGCTGCACGAGTTCAAGGCGATCGCGCTGTTGGGGCACTAATGGGGTTTGAGTGTCGAGTAACAAGTCTTCGAGGGGACTCAACATCAGTGTTAAAGGCGTGCGAAACTCGTGGGAGATATTGCTGAAAAAAACGGTTTTGGCGCGATCGAGTTCTGACAATGCCTCATTCGCCGCTTGCAGTTGTTCGTTGACCTCTCGTAACTCCTGCACTCTAGTATAAATTTCCATCTCCATTTGGTCGGTGCGAGTCTGGAGTGATTTATTCAACTGACGCTGTTCGTTTCGCTGCTGCTGCACCCGCATAAATTCGGTGACATCTTCGGCTCGATGAATAATGTGCGTCATTTCACCGTTTTCATCAAAGACTGGCGAGTTGGTTGGTGTCCAGTACCGCTCCTCAAAGCCACCGCCTTCTGATTCCGGGCGGCGAATGTCATACTTCTGCACTGCCATTGTCTGAGGCTGGCGATACTTGAGTACGTTTTCTAAAGAGGCACGTAAATTCCGAACTCCAGTAGCATTTGGATCGTCAGGATTATCGGGAAAAACCTCGAATAAATGGCGACCAACGACCTCTTCTCGTTTGGTCTTGGTCGCCCGAAAGTAAGCATCACTTCCGGCGACAATCACTAAGTCGAGTGAGTAGACAATATACAATCCTGGTATTGATTCAAACAAGGTTTGAAAATTCAGCATCCCTTCTTTTGAGCGGTATTAACTTCTTGGCTTAAAAAGCTATTAAAACAAACAGCAGTCCAATTAAAGGGTGCTGCAAAGCCTAAATTTATAGCTTCAACAGTCCAGAGCTTGGGTTTAAGAGAACAGAGGTTTGCAGAAGCAGAATTACAATGAAATCGAGGCACTCACTATATAGTAAAAGAATAAAATAATTAAAAGTGATATTACTTGCCTCGATCGCATCAGCCCAAAAGGATATAAGGCATTGCATACCTAATTTTAATTTAGCAAGTAATTTTGCTTATATACATAAACTTCTTTAATAAGATAATCTAATGAATCATGATAGACTTGCAATCCTTGCAAGTCTATAAACTTATGAGATGACAGATTGTTGGTAAAGTGATGCTTATGATTGTTCGCACCATACAACACACCTTTAATAGGAGTATAGCTATAAATATGAAATTATGTAGGGCGAACGATGGGACTCGAACCCACGAATGGTGGTACCACAAACCACTGCCTTAACCACTTGGCTACGCTCGCCATTCAACAATTTGAATTATAGCAACAATTTGGCAAGCGATCAAGAGTTTTTCTTCAAGGAACGGACTTAGTTGATTTAGAGTCTCCAGAATCTAACAATTACAATGAATTTTACTTGGCAAATATGAAACCATTGACCATCATCGCGTATACTGGAGCAGCAGTAGGACTTGCCGCCTTGGGTGTGACAATGGCGAAAACCAATCCCAGTCAAGTTGAATATGAAGAATATGCAGTTCAACGGCTGACAAAATACTTAAAAACCGATGTATGTAATAAAACTACGAATATTCTGGAAAATTTAATTCGTTTTAATTGTGATAAGTTAGTTGACTCGGCTAACCCACAAATCCAAGAAATTATTGCCAAGACCACAGAAAGGCAAGATTTCGTGATTTTTAGCATTTACCGTACAGATTTAAAAATAAACTCTTGGATACCTTCGTACAAATTTGAAACGGTAGGAGCTTTCGATCAATTTTATACTTACACTGCCGAAGAACAATAAGATAAGGAGTAAGGGAGAATATAAAAGTGATTAAGAATACTTCTATTTAGTAATTAATAATAGTTTCAATAATTACCAGAGTACTTATTATCCCCGGCTTAATCTTAAATAAAAATAGTAACTAAGAATTCAATTACCGATGTCATCTGCCTATCTACTACTATCTCACGGAAGCCGCGACCCGCGCCCAGAAATTGCTATGCAACAACTAGCTAGGCTGGTGTGTCACAAATTGTCAAAAAACCATAACTCAGTAAATAGCGAACATTTAGTTGGCATCGCTGCTTTAGAAATGAATCCTCAGCCTTTGCACGAGCAGATTCAACAATTTGCTAAAAGCGCTTTTGGCGATTGCCCACTGTCTCCAAATGAAAATCGTCTCAAAATTGTACCGCTATTTCTACTGCCGGGAGTCCATGTGATGACAGATATTCCTGCCGAAGTAGCACTCGCCCAACAGGCTGCTGGTCAAGATATCATCATTGAATTGCAACCATATTTAGGCTCTCACCCTAATTTAGAGAAATTGCTGGCAAAACAAATAGCTGCTATGAAAGCAGAAGCATGGATTCTCTTAGCTCATGGTAGCCGTCGCCCAGGTTCTAAAGAAACTGTGGAAGCAATAGCGGCGAGTTTGCCAGCCGTGGCTGCTTATTGGGCTGGGCCTCCTAGTTTAGAATCACGGGTGAAAGAATTGGTGGATGCTGGTTATCGGGAAATTGCAATTCTGCCATACTTTTTATTCCCTGGTGGAATAACCGATGCGATCGCCACCTCAATAGAGGAACTAAAATTACAATTTTCTGCGGTGAATTTCCAATTGGCAGAGCCACTGGGAGCAAGTGCAGAATTAGCCGAGCTAATTTGGGATTTAATAGATAGATGAACCGCACAATGACACAAAGAAACAAGTATTTAGGAAAGGTTTATTTAGTCGGTGCAGGGCCAGGAGATCCAGGACTAATTACCTTGAAGGCGAAAGGTTTGTTGGAATGTGCAGATGTAGTCATCTACGATGCCTTGGTGAGTCCGGCAATTTTGGCAATGATTAATCCCCAAGCCGAGCAAATTAATGCTGGTAAACGTGCTGGGAGACATTCGTTGTTGCAGTCAGAAACAACTCAATTGCTGATTGATAAAGCGCAAGATAGTGCAATTGTAGTGCGGCTCAAGGGTGGCGATCCCTTTATCTTTGGTCGCGGTGGCGAAGAGATGGAAGAATTAGTCAAAGCTGGAATATCAACGGAAGTTGTGCCAGGTATCACTTCGGGAATTGCAGCAGCAGCTTATGCAGGTATTCCTTTGACGCATCGGCTATATAGTTCATCGGTGACATTTGTAACTGGTCATGAAGCCGCCGGTAAGTATAGACCGCAAGTAAATTGGAGTGCGATCGCTCACGGTTCTGAAACCATTGTAATTTATATGGGAATTCACAATCTGCCTTATATTGTGGAAGAATTAATTACAGCTGGGTTGAATTTAGAAACGCCGATTGCTTTGGTGCGCTGGGGTACGCGCCCAGAACAAGAAGAATTAATTGGGACATTAGAAACAATAGTCACACAGGTAGAGGAAACTGGATTTGGTGCGCCTGCGATCGCAGTCATTGGACAAGTAGTAAATATGCACAGTATTTTGTCTAATTGTCGTCCAGTTTGATGGTTGGTTTGAAGGTTGTCCAACATTTGACCTGCACATAAAATCATTCTCGCAAACGGTCGGTGCGAATACTTATCTCTATACTTAATAGCGGTTGACATAACCGCTTGATAATGATCATAGTGGTATAAAAAAAGTTTCGAGTGCGAAATGAAAAACTCTCCCTATTTGTCCACAAAGGAAGCAGCTTCAAAAATAGGTATTTCTGAGCAAAGGGTTCGTACTCTATTGCGTAGTGGGGATATCAAGGGACAGCAGGTAGGGAAAGTGTGGGTTATGGAGCCGGAGGCAGTTGAAGATTACATTAACCGGATCAAGGGAAATTATCCTGTAGATAGGACGAGCAAGGAAAACCATCACCAAGCAGTTAAAGCCATTTCTTTTTTCTCAGGCGCTATGGGACTGGATCTTGGTTTTGAGAAAGCAGGTATCGAAATTTCCCTTGCGTGTGAGGTGGATAAGCACTGCCGACAGACCATAGTTGCAAACAAGCCAGATATTGCACTTTTGGGGAATATAGCGTCTTACACTGCTCAGGATATCCTGGATCGTGCCAAACTAGCCAAAGAAGATGTAGATATTATGTTAGGCGGGCCACCCTGCCAAGCTTTTTCCACAGCAGGGGCAAGGCGTGGTTTCAAAGATGAGAGGGGCAATATATTCTTAAAATACATTGAACTTATCTTAGAAATAAGCCCAAAATACGCCGTCATCGAGAATGTAAGAGGTTTTCTTTCAGCACCATTACTGCACCGCCCTCACTCAGAAAGAGGAAGCGGCTGTGTTCCCTTATCCAGAGAAGAAATGCCAGGTGGTGCTTTGAAATATATTGTGAATGAACTTCGTAAAGGTGGTTACAGTATCAGCTTTAACTTATACAACACGGCAAATTATGGTGTCCCCCAAATTAGGGAAAGAGTGGTCATGATCTGCCATCGTGGAAAGAAAAAGGTTCCTTATTTATACCCTACACATTCAGAAAGTGGTGATTTTGGTCTTGATCGGTGGATAACCCTACGTGAATCTATTGCAGATTTAAGCCAAAGTGAGGCAGAGTATATCGAGTTCCCAGAAGGGAGGCTAAAGTATTACAGAATATTAAAAGAGGGTCAATACTGGAAACATCTACCTGAAGAATTGCAGAAAGAAGCATTAGGAAAATCCTATTACTCGGGTGGAGGGAAAACTGGTTTCTTTAGACGCTTGTCATGGGATAGACCAAGCTGTACTTTAGTGACATCTCCAGCCATGCCAGCAACGGATATCTGTCACCCAGAACATCTGCGCCCGTTAAGTATTCAGGAATATAAACGTATTCAGCAATTTCCAGATAGTTGGGTTGTATGTGGTTCCCTCATTGAGCAATATCGGCAGATAGGCAATGCCGTACCTGTCGGGTTTGGAGAAGCAATAGGCAAAGCGATCCTGGCACACATGAGTGGCAAGATAAAACATCCCCCTTTGAACTTCCCATTTTCACGTTATAAAGGTAACGATGATGTTTTATGGGAAGCTAAAATTAGTGAGTCGTTAGAAGAGATAAAACCGATCCAAAGTTCGCTTTTTACAGCAACAGCATATACTGTATAAGAGTTAGGACTTTATCTCTCTTAAAGCAGCAAGGTATTTTTCAACATACGATCTGAAGCCTTCTTCTGAAAGCTCTTCTTTTCCTTCCAATGAGGGGAATTTAGCCCAGTTGTCCCCCTTTTTTTTAGAAAAAGTTCGGAACCATTTTTTAATTGGGGTTCCCTTACGGATAGCGGCAGAAGAAGAGTTTTCAGTATTATCTCTATTTTTTACTTGTAGCGATTGCCAGACATTTTTGTTATCAAAATATATAAAATCAACTGCTTTAACTATAGAACCAGAACACCATATCCATCCATGCGGTTCAATAACTGTCGCAACGTACCTTTCTAGCAAATCCCCTACAATGTTCTCTGCCCCCATTGATAGGCGGTGCAATTCTTCAGCTTTTCCCAATTCCTCATACGGAACTTCAAAATACTTATTCAGGATGATACTTACCATTTCATCTGGTATTGTACTAGATGGCAAGGGTGTTCTTGGGTCACGACCTGTTTTGAAATTTGTAGCACTGGCAATAATATATTCTTCTGTCCCGACGATAGGCTGATTTTTACCTTTTCGCGGTGAAGCCGCAGCAGGGTTATCCGAAAGAAATCGTATGACCATTGTAAATTTATCGCTAAGTGATGGATCAACACTATCCATTGCCTTCTTTGCAATTTCTGCTGAATTTAATATAAATTCCGACATAGGTTCCTGAAATTATTAAAGGCTATCGGTCAATTTCAATACAGTTGAGGTAGAGCAAACTGGATTATAGTGCGCCTGCGATCGCAGTTATTGGACAAGTAGTAAATATGCACAGTATTTTATCTGGCTGTCGTCCAGTTTGATAGTTGGCGCAAAGCTTATTGTTTCGTATTCTCCGATAACTTTAGTGTACGATCGATAAGGTTGTTCGGTTCTGGTGGGAGTCAGCTACCAGAGGTAACGGGGAAAGTTCGGTGCAAATCCGGCACTGTCCCGCAACTGTGAACCAATTTGAGATTAAAGAAAATCTCAAGTTGAGTGAGTCAGGATGCCCGCCGAAATCGATTTATTAGTTTCACATATCTGCGAGGTACAGATGACTACTACTGTAAATATTTCCCCAACTAATCCTTTGGATGTTGCTGAACATACTTTATTTGTTTGCAAAACCTGTGCCAGTGTTTGGCAAAATGGAAAACGCTTAGGTGAAAGTGGTGGTGAAAAACTTCTACACCAACTTCAGCAGCTGGCACAAGATTGGGAGTTACGAGATCGATTCCCAATTCAAGAAGTTGAATGTATGAGTGCTTGTAATCGTTCTTGCGTGGTCGCCTTTAGTGCTAAAGGCAAATTAACATATTTATTTGGTGATTTAGCCGTTGATGGGAGTGCCTCTGCGGTGCTGGAATGTGCTAGTCAATACTATGCTAAAGCAGATGGTTTGCTGCCTTGGTCAGAGCGTCCAGAAGCAATGAAAAAGGGCATTTTAGCAAAGATTCCACCTTTATCTAAATGATGCGCGTTTTGATTCTGGGTGGGACGGGCGATGCAGCAGAATTAGCTGCCAAAGTTACGACTATCCAAGGGTTAGAAGTAATCACCTCTCTAGCTGGCCGCACCCGCGAACCGTCAGTACCGCTGGGCGATTTACGGGTTGGAGGCTTCGGTGGTGTGGCTGGATTGGCTAGCTATCTGCGAGTCATGCAAATCGACTTATTAATTGATGCAACCCATCCTTTCGCTAGTCAGATTTCCTTCAATGCGGCAGATGCGGCAACGGAAGTTGGAGTACCCCGTTTGATGTTAATCCGTCCGCCTTGGGAAAAAGAAAGTGGCGATCGCTGGATTGAAGTTGATAGTGTTGCAGCCGCAGCAATAGCCCTGCAAAATCAGTCACAGCGAGTGTTTTTGACAGTTGGCAGGCAAGAACTCGCCGCTTTTGCTCATTTGGAGAAAATTTGGTTTTTGATGCGGATGATTGACCCTCCTGGCGAAGATGCTTTAGTACCGCCGGGGATGGTATTGTGCGATCGCGGGCCTTTTACCCTCAATAATGAAAGAAAAATTCTGATTGAAAATAACATTGATACCATCGTCAGCAAAAATAGCGGTGGCGATGCCACAAAGCCCAAGATTATTGCCGCGCGAGAACTGGGCGTAAAGGTTGTGATGGTAAATCGTCCAGCGATACCGCCAGGGGAGCAGGTTAATAATGTTGATACCGCTTTGGCGTGGTTATTAGATCGCTGCTAAGTAAATAGGCAAGATTGATAATACTATCTTTCCTTCCGTATAATACACGGGAACCTTCTACAAGATCCGCGATCGCAGTAACGACTTCCATGAAAAATCTAGCTTTATCTGCCATAGCCCTCGTCACCACATCTGGATTAGTTTTCGGGACAATGCCAGCTGCTTCTGCTTTAAGTTGGAGTTGGAATTATTCTGGTACTGGCATAGAGGCGAATGGTACTTTCACTACTAATGACACCCCTAACGATTTGGGTTTTTACTTAATTACTGGAATTACTGGTACGCGAAATGGTGAAACAATTACTAGTCTGCAACCCGCTGGAACTCCAATCCCAGGAAACGAACCTTTTAATGTTGATAATTTAATTAGTCTTAATACTCAGCAGTTAACAGGTGATGGTTTTGGATATTCCACTTCTGGAGGAAACTATTCTAGTCCATTTTTTGCGAGTTTTTTGCCGACACCAGGTTATTTAGAGGTATTTTCTGCGCCGCCACTCATACCAGGTTTTGAAAATTTAGGATTAGAAGATAGTGAGTTACCTATTAGTTTTTCTGCAACTATAGTCACTGTTTCTGAACCCACTTCTATCCTTAGCCTGCTCATTCTAGGTACTCTTGTTGGCGCACCTTCATTACTCAAAGGCCACAATCTATCCAAAATTACTCAGAAGAAGCTCGAAAAAGTTTCCTAAAACCATCAATAACAATTCAAAATTGTACCCTTACAGGGATCTTGCTACGCGTTTAGATGGCGGGCAAGATGCCCACCCCACAATATTGGATAATTTTTTCTTGGAGTTCCCTTAACAATACAAGCCGATGTATTAACAATGCAAGGTATGGTCAAATTTAATTCGCGATGAATTAATGAAATACTGTACTAAAGTGTTGACGTTCGGTTTTAAACCCTTTATTTTGCAATAAAACTTGCGATCGCTCTATAGGCTCTTGGAGACATACAGATTAAAGTAATATAGCAAGGGTGGTATCATTGCATCCAAATGATACCGTAATTTTGTCTAGATATAGAATTCTATCGCCCTGTTGACGATAGATTATTTCTAAAAGGAGTTTGCTGCAATGTCCACAACACCAACTACTAGATTAATTTTAGAGACTTTACTCCCCCATCTCAAAGTAGCAGCAGCCTATGCCCATTTTCTACAACCAAAAATTGCTGCACTTCCCGCTAAAGAAGAAGCAAATAACTTTTTTAGTGCTGCACTTACTGATGCAGATGTGGCTATTCAAAATCTAGTAGAAGTAGTATTACTAGGAACTTTTCCAGATATTCGCTTTTATGGTGAAGAATATGAAAGTTCTAATAATACCAAATATTTTCGCGCTATCGAACTCGGTTCAGAAGGTGATTACTTAGTAACACTTGACCCGATTGATGGTACGAAGTTTTATATGGATGGACATTCTAATTACCAAATTATTCTCAGTATTCTAAATGCGGATGACTTTGAAGCAGTAATTGCCATTTCTCCTGCCCAAAACGTTTATTTTTACGCCCTTCGAGGTGAAGGTGCTTTTAAAGGCACGCTAGACATGAACTTAGAAGCCTGTGCCCCATTAGATATAAGATCCGCCAAACCTGCTATTTTATTGGGATGGGGTATGAATGCGATCGCACCCTTACTAAAAAATCGATATCAAGTAATCGATATAGCGACTGATTACTCTAGTGATATTCAAATTCCCAATCTTAATGGTATTCTTAGTGGTGACTTGAGTGGAGCAATCATCAAGTCGGGCAAATTTCTTGATAGTGCTGCACTTGCTTTTATTGCAAAAGAGGCTGGCTGGATTGTAACTACTGTGGACGGTTCGACTTTACCGCCATTGCATACTTGTAAAAACTATAGTCTGCCCGGATTGATCGTAGCTGCCTCAAAATCTGTTCATCAAGACCTATTAGAAGCAATGCAAAGCTTTAGGAGTAATGAGTTATGAGTTATGAGTTATGAGTAATGAGTTATGAGTAATGAGTTATGAGTTATGAGTTATGAGTTATGAGTTATGAGTTATGAGTTATGAGT
>NZ_JAVRCA010000003.1:129485-241871 GCF_034530995.1 Nostoc sp. DedQUE04
ATGAGTTATGAGTTATGAGTTATGAGTTATGAGTTATGAGTTATGAGTTATGAGTAGTAGTTGTGAATCTTCCCACTCTCAGCTGGAGAATTCACTATTGGGAACTTAATTGGATACCGTCTTCTACGACTCATATTCTTTTGACAAAATGAAAATCTGTATTGTTGGCGCGGGTGCGATTGGTGGATATTTAGGCGCAAAACTGGCACTTGCAGGTGAAGAGGTGACATTAATTGCGCGTGGTTCTCATTTGGAGGCAATTCAAAAAAATGGGCTGAAGTTGTTTATGGCAGATGGTTCTAGCCAAATTGCTACTCCATTTCTGGCAACTAGCGATATTCAGTCAGCTGGGCCACAGGATGTCGTAATTTTAACTGTGAAGGCTCACAGTATTCCGGCGATCGCACCTTTTCTCCCTGCACTCTACGATGCTCACACGATGGTGGTGACAGCCCAAAATGGCGTTCCTTGGTGGTACTTTCGTCAGCATGGCGGTGAGTATGAAGGTACGCGGATTCAATCTGTCGATCCAGATGGGATTATTGAAACTAGTATTGGTGCTGAACGCGCTATCGGTTGTGTTGTTTACCCGGCTACTGAGATAATTGAACCAGGTGTAATTAAACATATTGAAGGCGATCGCTTTACTCTGGGTGAAATCGACGGCACTAAAACCGAACGCATCCAATTATTAGCACAAACTTTAAAACAGGCAGGATTCAAAGCACCAATCCGCAATCAAATTCGCACGGAAATTTGGATCAAGTTGTGGGGAAATGTGGCATTTAATCCGATCAGTGCCTTAACTGGCGCGACTTTAGAGGATATTTGCCGCTATCCTCTCACCCGCGAACTAGCGCGACAAATGATGAGTGAAACTCAAGCGATCGCCGAAAACTTAGGTATAAAATTTGGCATTACTTTAGAACAGCGAATTAATGGCGCAGAAAACGTTGGTGCCCATAAAACCTCAATGCTACAAGATATTGAAGCCGGACGCGCTACTGAAATAGACGCGATCGTTGGTGCGGTGGCAGAATTGGGAAAACTTACTCAAATTCCCACACCTCATATTGATGCTATTTATGCCAGCGTTAAGTTGCTGGAGGCGACTAAAGTCAGAATTTGACAGTCCCAAAGTTTTCATGGGATTAAGGGACTTCCAAGTAATAAAATATCACAATATTTCTTGTGGGATGGGCATCTTGCCCGTCCTGTGAATTGGGCGCTCATGTTGCCCACCCCACAAGATTGAATAATTTATTTATTAGAGTTCCCTAAGCAGAGACTTTACTATGCATTAATTAAGGCTTGCAAGTCGATGCAATGGCATAACAAGCCGATGCATTGGCATAACAAGTCGATGCAATGGCATAACAAGTCGATGTAATGGCATAACAAGCCGATGTAATGGCATAACAAGTCGATGTAATGGCATAACAAGTCGATGTAATGGCATAACAAGTCGATGCAATGGCATAACAAGTCGATGCAATGGCATAACAAGCCGATGTAATGGCATAACAAGCCAATGCATTGGCATAATATCATGTCCGCCAAATTACCCATAATAAAAGAACCCCACCCCCAACCCCTCCCCGCAGGCGGGGAGGGGAGACAAAGCACAGCTTTGGCGGGGTGGGGTTCTTCGGGTTTAATAAGCAATCAAGCGGACATGATATCACAGGTATTATTTGCTCGATTGATGTAGCAGTTTAAGTGCGGAATATTTTATGAAGAAAAAAAAAGGATGGCTATTGACGATACTGGTTGTAGCAGCAGTAGGAATCAGCATCATCACAGGACATATTAATTCTCTAAAAGCTGCTTCACCTTTAGGGAAAGACACGCTGACGATGATTACTTCCCCAGATTATCCTCCTTATGAGTTTTATGATACGAAAGGAGGCGATCGCCAAATCGTTGGCTTTGATATAGATATTGCCAAAACCCTTGCTGAAAAACTAGGGTTTAAACTTAAAATAATGGAATCTGATTTTAATGGATTAATCCCTGCAATCCAAGCAAATCGCGCTGATTTTGTTATGGCTGGGATGACTCCGACTCCAGAACGTCAAAAAAACATTGATTTTTCAATTATTTATTACGAAGCCAAAGATACAATTGTCGCTCCTAAAAGTAGCAATCTCAAGCAACCCCAAGACTTATCACAGAAAAAAGTTGGGGTGCAACTAGGAACGATACAAGAACAAAATGCCCAAAAAATTGCTAAAAAAGTTGCAGGTATTCAACTAAAGCAACTCAATAAAGTGCCGGAAGTAGTTCAGGAAATCAAATCTGGGCGAATTGATGCCGCAATTGTTGAGGATACCGTCGCTAAAGGATTTGCCCAAGCTAACCCAGATTTAGAATTTAATACTATTCCCTCAGAAGAGGCAAGTGGATCGGCGATCGCTTTTCCCAAAGGTTCTTCTTTTGTAGAACCGTTTAACAAAGTCCTTCAACAAATGAAGGATGATGGCACATTGGCTAAACTAGTCACCAAATGGTTTTCACAGAATACCGCCGCCAATTCTGCATCTTCAACTCCTACCAAAGGCGGATTGAATCTCGACTTCACCAGAATTCTTCCTGACATTCCCTTTATTCTGCGGGGAATCCCGTTAACTTTGTTGTTTACCCTATTATCTGTAACCTTGGGGTTAATCTGGGGAACAATCTTGTCTCTGTTAAAAATTCTCGGCATCAAGCCGCTTACCTGGGTTGCTAACGCCTACACCTCTGTTTTTCGAGGTACACCTTTGCTATTACAGTTAGCATTGGTTTACTATGCAACACCTCAGCTTACAGGTTATGACATTTCCGCATTAGAGGCTGGGGTGCTAACTTTTACTTTGAATTCTGGCGCTTATATGTCGGAAACCATCAGAGGTGGGATTCAAGCAGTGGATAAAGGACAAAGTGAAGCGGCGATGTCTATGGGTGTTCCCTATTGGTTGATGATGTGGGATGTGATTTTGCCCCAAGCCTTGAAGAACATTCTTCCCGCATTGGTAAATGAAACTATCGGATTGCTCAAAGATTCCGCGCTGGTGTCAACCATTGGGGTAGTGGAAATATTACGCAGCGCTCAAATCGTTGGTGCAAACAAATATATTTATTTTGAACCACTACTATTTGCAGGGTTAATCTACTATGTTTTGGTAATGGGTATGACCTTGGGTGCATCCGCTTTAGAAAGGAGGTTACGAGAAAGTGAGTAATGTAATCATTCGCACAGAATTTTTATCTAAATCCTTTGGCAAACTCGACGTACTCAAAGATATTTCCACTGAGTTTTACCAAGGGGAAGTGGTTGCCATATTAGGCCCTTCTGGTTCGGGTAAGTCTACCTTTCTGCGATGCATAAACTTGTTAGAACAACCCACCAGAGGGAGAATCTACTTTCACGACCAAGAAATTACCAAGCCTAAAGCAAACATTGCGAAAGTACGCCAGCATTTGGTAATGGTATTTCAACATTTTAATTTGTTTCCACACATGAATGTGCTGGAAAATGTCACCTACGCCCCGATAAAGGTGAAAGGAGTAAACAAGCAAAAAGCAGCAGAACATGGCTTAGAATTGCTGAAGAAGGTAGGTTTAGAATCAAAAGTGTCTGTGTATCCATCCAAACTATCTGGGGGACAGAAACAGCGAGTAGCGATCGCCCGTGCATTAGCAATGGAACCAGAGATGATTTTATTTGATGAACCCACCTCTGCTTTAGATCCCGAAATGGTCAAAGATGTGCTGGAAGTGATGAAAGGTTTAGCACTATCTGGAATGACAATGGCGATCGTTACTCATGAAATGGGCTTTGCCAAAGAAGTTGCCAATCGGATTATGTTCCTCGATCGGGGAAGTTTAGCAGAAGATACTACTCCTAGCGAGTTTTTTCAAAATCCTCAGTGCGATCGCGCCAAGCAGTTTTTGGAAAAAATGCTTTAGAACATCAGGAATTTGCCGCTTTTTTTGTATTCTTGAAACTTTTCTAAAACAGGGCGATCGTTTGGCATTAACGTAGGTAAGTCAGCTAAATCAAAAAATTCCAGCGCCAGCGATTCTCCATCTAAGCAAGCGAGACTGCCTGACCATTCAACGGCTCGCAAAATTAAAATGAAATTTTGGACGCGATCGCCATTGGGATAAGTTACAGTTTCAAAGGCTGGATTGGAAGAAAACCCCACAGCTTCAAAACGCTTAACTGTTAAACCAGTTTCTTCAAAAACTTCTCGTGCTGAACATTCTTCGGCAGAGTCACCTACTTCTGGACAGCCACCAGGTAGCCCCCAAAGTTTGAAATCACTCCGCTTTTGCAACAAAACGCGCCCCAAATTATCCTCGATAATCACACGTGCGCCAAATAATAGAAGTAAGCGATCGCCTACAATTTGTCGTAACTTGCCGAGATAAGAATCTGACCAATTCGCCATAATCTGAGAGAAAGTTTGTAAAGAAACTCTAAAAGTAGCAAACAGCGATCTAAATCTACTTCAGTGTTTTCACGCCAGGGTAGTTAAGAATTTTGGCATCTGAAGTTAACAAAGGACAATCATAAAATCTGGCTGTAGCCACAATAAGTTGGTCAAATGGGTCGTTATGGAAGCCGCTTAATTGAGTTGAATCAATGATTATCAGCACAGATAAATCTAATAGTTGTACTCCTGGATAACTTAAAGCAGCTTCTAGCCATTTATCAATAGCTAAAGGTAAAATTAGTCTCTTTTTCTCTAGCAATTTAGCTACTTTCCAACAAGAAAGAATGCTGATTCCTAAACCGCCAGACTCGTAATGTTGTAACCATTGTCGCTGTTGTTTAGTCAGTCGTGAATCGTTCTGAACCCACCAAACCCAAATATGAGTATCAAGTACAATCATTGCAAAACTTCCCAGTCCTCTAGGGCTACGGGTTCTGTGGGGTCGTCATAACGGTATGGCTGTGTGTTGTGTAATAGATTTGGATTTGTCTCAAATTTGGGTTTTGGCGCTGCTTGGTGGTGTGAAGTTTTCGTTTCCAGAATAATCACTTCCACAGCATCTCCGGCATGAAAGGGTAAACCGCGTAGTGTCAAAGTTCCATCTTCAGTTAAAACGACTTCTATCTTGTGAGCATTCATATTTCGACTCCAAAGGCAAATTTTCAGTCTTCACTAGAATTAGTGTAATTTTGTAACTTAGAGATAGTTTGTAAAGAAACTCTAAAAGTAGCAAACAGCGATCGCCTGAAAACAGGATAATGCAGTTGAACAGGTTAATCCTTCCCATTCAACCTAGAATTATGGCATCTACACCGAAAATCCTCGCCTTTGCAGGCAGCACCCGGATAGATTCTTACAACAAAAAACTGGTAAAAATCGCCGCAGCTGGCGCTAAGGCAGCAGGCGCAGAAGTGACTTATATAGACCTCCGCGATTTGCCCTTACCTTTGTATGATGAAGACTTGGAAGCTCAAGAAGGACTACCAGCCAATGCCCGCACGTTTAAGGACTTGATGATTTCTCATCAAGGATTACTGATTGCTTCGCCAGAATATAACAGTTCACTCACAGCAGTTTTGAAGAACGCCATTGACTGGGCATCCCGTCCATATCAAAATGAAGCACCTTTGGCTTTGACTGCTTTTGCAGGGAAGGTTGCTAGTATTATGAGCGCTTCCCCAGGCGCTCTTGGTGGTTTGCGGGGGTTGGTTCACCTGCGCTCTATTTTGGGAAACATCAAAGTTTTGGTACTTCCCGATCAAATAGCAGTACCCAAAGCTTATGAAGCCTTTGATGCTGATGGCACGTTAAAAGATCCGAAACAGCAACAATCTATTGAGCAGTTAGGCGATGGCTTAACAAAGATATTGCTGAAGCTTAACTAAATTCTTCAGGTGTTCAGTAAATAACGAACACCTATAGCAATCCGATTTGATTTCTGAATTAATCGTAGGGACTGGGGACTGGGAAGAAGGAATAAAGGTGTACTGAGTTTTTTTCACGCAATCAAATATGAGTCCTATATACAGTAGAATTCAGGATTCAGGAGTCAGAATTTAGAAGTAAAACAGGCTTTATACCTGGTTTTGATACTTAGTTTGTGTAGGTCACTAACTTGAAATTCGCTGTAAGTAAACAAATATGCCATACAGCTTGTTCATAAACGACTCGCACTGTTTCAATCCCTAATAGGGATTTTGATAAATTGCAATTCGATGATTTAGATAAAAGCTTTTCTTTGGTTTCTGTTTCAATCCCTAATAGGGATTTTGATAAATTGCAATAGCTTCTAAGTTAAAATCACAAGCTTTTAAAAGAGCGTTTCAATCCCTAATAGGGATTTTGATAAATTGCAATTAATCCCAGAAATATCGCCGGCTACTTAATACAGTTTCAATCCCTAATAGGGATTTTGATAAATTGCAATGCTACAAGTGCGGTTACTCAGCAGATATTCCCCTAACTGTTTCAATCCCTAATAGGGATTTTGATAAATTGCAATGAACATGAGAGCCAACACCAACTGCCGCTTTACCGTTTCAATCCCTAATAGGGATTTTGATAAATTGCAATCTTTTTCCACCCTAACGGTTTAAGTAACTGCGACTCGTTTCAATCCCTAATAGGGATTTTGATAAATTGCAATGGAGCATCCCAAGCCCTTTGATAAATATTCTGATTGTTTCAATCCCTAATAGGGATTTTGATAAATTGCAATAACAGCAAAGTATTTAGTGGAATAATCGGACTGCATAGTTTCAATCCCTAATAGGGATTTTGATAAATTGCAATCTAGCTGGCTAGCACGGCTCAACGGGAATTCTAAGTTTCAATCCCTAATAGGGATTTTGATAAATTGCAATCACAGTTCCAGCCGATGTACAAACTGCAATCGACAAGTTTCAATCCCTAATAGGGATTTTGATAAATTGCAATAATAATATCAAACACAGAGGAAGGGGCGAAGCTATGTTTCAATCCCTAATAGGGATTTTGATAAATTGCAATTATCCAGGAATGGACTTTTGGCTCGAAAGCGATTTGTTTCAATCCCTAATAGGGATTTTGATAAATTGCAATAGCGGGAGCCTGAAAGCCAAGCTGTATTTAGTTTTCAAGGTGCGGTTGCGCGATTATCGAGCAATCATAGCATTAGAGAATTCGTTTGGAAAGAGCGCCAGGAAAATTTAAAGGCTGAAATCGTATTTTGATAAGCATTTCAGGGATTGCGCGGATGAAGATTAGGCGACTAATGGCTTCAAAGCCTTGCTGGAGTTGGGATAGAAGCATTTTTTTTGGCTGTGAAATTTTTACACCTACCCTTCCGCGCATTTGAGATGCAGAAACCTAGCTAGAAGGAGACTCAGCAAAGAAAATTGTTTCGTCTCGTGGCTGTTCTCCGCCAATGCGTTCGACTTTTCGCTGACAACAGCCACAGAGAAAATAAAAACGAACGCTGTCAGTGTCGGGTTTAATCAATTTGGCTAAACGCGATCGCAGTTTAGCATACTGAGTCAGAGTGATATCGCACTCAAACACACTCAGTTGCATCCATTGTCCATAGGATTTGAGAATCGAATGGATTTTAGTCCGACGTTTATCTTCTGGAATGTCGTAGCTGACAACAATATACATAGAAGTGGAGGAGTTATTTGAGAATTAAAGGGGGATATTTATCGATTTCGTTCATGAGGTACTTACTTAATAACCTCGCTTGAATTTCAAAGGATTCTTGGTAGGTGCATTTGTTTCCCAAAACTGGATGTTTAAAACTCGATAGTTTCTTTTGTTGATAAGCGCGAAGAAATGTATGCAGTCCTTCTTTGGTTAAAGACACAGCACCACTGAGCGGTTCGGTGGTAAAGTCAGTTAGGGTTAGCGATCGCTTGTTAATCAGGGACAACACTACAGCATCCACTATTAAAGGACGAAATTCTTCCATTAAATCCAAGGCTAGGGAAGGTCTACCATAACGCTCGACGTGTAAGTATCCTAGATAGGGATCGAAACCAACAATATTTAAAGCACTTTGCACGTCATGACGTAGCAATGAATACCCAAAACTCAATAACGCATTAACTGGATCGGTTGGTGGGCGGCGGCGTCTGGCTTCAAATATAAATTCTGAGGTTTTGATTAGCTGTTGAAAACAACCGAAATAAGCTGCACTACCAGCACCTTCTAAGCCTCTGAGGGAATCAATACTGTTAGTTTTTTCGATTGGTGCGATCGCGTTTTCCAATCGAGTGATGTTATTATTCAAATCAACATCGGGATGTTCTCGCTGAGTGCGAAGTAAAGTGTGGCGGTAATTTTTTAATTTACCCCGGACAAATCCTCTGACTAAATGTATTGCTGGTTCTGATTCTCCCACAGCTTGCCATTGGGCTTTACGAACAAAGATATTTTTAGTAGCTTCTGGTTCTAAACGCCCTAAATATCGTCCGTTTTGTGTGAGAAATGTTAAACAAATGTGACGTTCTAAAAGTTCACTAACGACGGCGGGAGAAATAGTAGCCCGCCCTAATACTACAATTCCCTCTAGTTTAATTAAAGGAATATCCATGATAGTTTTTTGTTCAGCTTTGACGGTGAGACGTTCGTCAACTTTACCGATAAAAGCATCAGCTTGTGTTACGTAAAGTGTTCCCATGATTTAATCCTTAATTAATTGAAAGTTATCAAACTCAATACAATTTTGTTAGCTTATTTACTACACGAAGATCCCCCCAACCCCCCTTAAAAAGGGGGGCTTATCTTCCTCCTTTACCCCCTTTTTAAGGGGGTCGCCACAGGCGGGGGGATCTTATTTGAACAGTCTTGAAAGTTAATATGTCCTCAAGCAAGAATTTACCAGAGTATGATTTAATTGACTTCCTGATAACTTTTGACCTTATCGGTTGCTTTGGGTAAACATTGCGAATAAAGACTGCATCCTTGGCAACGTTTGCTGTAAACTGGTTTTGGCATTGCTCCTGTTTCTAGGAGATTTGTGACAGATTCAATAGTAGCGATCGCACTTTGCCGTAACTCTGCATTAATCTCTACTAATTGCCGTTGATGGGAGTGGGCATAATAGATATATCCAGTAGTTACAGGTTCTCCTGTCATCTCTTCTAAACATAAGGCTTGGGCACAAACTTGCAACTCATCGTTATCCCATTCGCCTTTGCGTCCTCGTTTGTATTCCACTGGATAAACTTGACCTGATTCGGATTCAATTAAATCAGATTTCCCGATGAGTTTGTATTGCTCAGACTTTAGCCAAATTGCTCTAATTTGCCAAGTTTCTCCTCGCTGTATATCGCTTGTAGTGTGGACGCGATCGTGTAAAGTTGTGCCTTCAATTGTGTATTGATTATCAGTAAATTCCCCTGCACAAAACATCCGCCAACAGCGATGCGGACAATAGGCATATTGATTCAATACCGCAATAGAAATATATTCAGTTTGGTTCATAACTTAGGTGGTTTTTAAATGATTATTAGAATTATGGAGAATACAGCCGCCGTGTCATCCCCATACCCATTGTTGTTTTGCGACCAATTCCTGCATACAAAGCAAAATCAGCTAAAGCGTTAATTTGCTTAATTTGTATGGGTTCAACTGCTCCCAAAATCTTGTAGTTAACTTCGCCAATAATGCCAATAAATTTGCTGCGAGAATCAGCTAATATTTCTGTGTGAATGTTGACAAATGAGGGAAATATTGACTCGATCGCAATCTGAGTCAATTCTATGCCACTGTATTTATTCCACCGTGAAAGTAGGGAATTAAATACAGATTCTCTAGTAGGAAGGGTAGTATCATACTGTCCTTGACGGAAGGCGGTAGGCGTGGAGAAGGTAAGGTTAATGGAAGAATTGCGATCGCTAGCTTCTTCGTATAATTGAGCATAAGTATTGGCATTCGCCCAAGGTTGAATAGATTGGGGTGTGCCTTGAATACTAGTAATATACAAGTCAGCCGGGCCAAGATGCCAAGGGCGATTGGGATTAAGATTTAGCCAAAGTTGGGTAAGTTTACCAAATAGAGTGTCATCTAATAAGGAGATGCGCCACCAACAAGGTGTTCCGGCGGGAATGGGTTGTTGATGTGAATATTGCAATTTAGATCCCCCCTTACCCCCCTTCAAAAGGGGGGAATTAATTTGTAAGGGAGAGAGGGTGAAAGCTTTATCTGCGGTGGAATCGTGCAAGCGATCGCCTAATGTGCTATCTACAGAACTAACAAGAGTTAAAAATAGGGCGTGGAGATGTCTACCTGTAAGATACTGTGGTGGAATAGGCGATTGAGGTAGCAAATTCAACACTAAACTATGAGGCATACTTTCTCTTTTTGGTTGTAGACTGAGTGATTCTTGACTCTACAGTAAACTCAGGGATTTCCTGGAGTTCAGCATCACTCAAACTATACTGTTCGCAAACGAGACTTAAGCGATTTCCTGGGGTTTTGACAGCGTTAACCGAATGAGTTAAATCACCTTGAAAATAAACCAAAGTATTGAATTGGGGCTTAATTTGCCCAAGTTGGCGTTTGTGCGATCGCAATACCAGTTCTCCCCCTTCCATATCTGCTGGTACGCGCACATAGAGAACACTGACAACCGCAGGCGGTTCAATGGTTTTGGAGTAGGAACGCAGGGAGCGATCGATATGCGGATCGACACGGGAGCCTTCCTTTAGCTGTAAAGGATTAAGATAAAAAGCATTACAACTCGGCTGGAGAGCCAAATCTAGGTAAGGCTTGAAGTAGGGAAACTGCTGTTCTACTTTTGCTAATCCAGAACGCTGGAACACTACAGAAAATCCTTTAGTGGCGACAAAATCGCGGTTGAGGTTGTTGATAGCAAAGTAAGGACAAGCTTGGATTTCTCCCCACAAGTTGTTTAGGTAATCGCTGGGGAAGGCGTTGGTTTGTTGTTGATAGTGTTTCACGATGAGTGTGGGGAGCGTACAGAACTAACAGGGGTTAAATATTGTAACGCAATTTGTGACTGGACGCTAGAACCTGCGAAAAAGAGAAAACGTGGTAAAGGTTTTAGGAAATGATTAATTACGAAAACGATATTCTATCCGAACTGGAATTTTTAAGTTTTGAATGCCGTCAAATTGATAATATTGACCTCGCATTTGCACATTTTGAATTAAACTAACTGGAGGCATATTTACCACGTCATAGCTCATCACTTGATTAGTGAACATCACATCTAAAGGATTTAATGGATGTGTACAAGTGAATATACCTTCAGAAATTTTATGTTTCGGTAATTTTTCAACCGTTACTTCAGCCTTGCTCATCCATTTACCCAAGCGAATCCACCTTGGTAGTTTAAGTTCTTTTTGGGAGATGACAAAAAAGTCAAATAGACTTTCAGGTGCTATTTCCTTTGCTCTGCCAAAACTAGGGATATTTTTCTGTGTTTTCTCCATTTCAACGTGGTAGTTGTTGTTAGCATACTTCCAGGTGTTGAGGATAGAAGAATGATTGAGCGATCGCGCCGGAGTTACATAAATTTGCTGTTGATTGAGTGGCGTTAAATGCTCCTCATATTTTGGCACTTGTTCGGGGCAAAAATATCGATAAGAATGCTCTTCAGCAACGGTAGTAGAGTAGATTTGGCTATCAACTAAACCCAGTGCATAACAGAGAGCGTAATTATGAATTATTGGCTCTGTTTCATACAATCGCCCGATTTCACGAGTTGCGTAATAGAGGCTTTCATGAAGTTCTATTTGACAACGGTAGATTGACACCATCTTAAATTACTCCGTTGCAGCAACAGCTTTCTTATTATTTTTAGTATCCTTCTTAGGGTCTTTCTTACCTGATTTAAGAACCCATGTTTGAGCATAAACAGATGATTCAGAATTTACTTGACTCAACATTTCTTGCAATCGAGTTTCATCACTGGTGATAGACTTCACTTCACTCAAAAGTTGTGTGAAGGATGCACCAACAAAATCAGTATGAAAAATACACTCTTGAGACATCAGAGCAGTAATTGCTTGTGTCGCCGCTTCTAAAACCTCGTCTTCATTGAGCGGATCGGGAGGATTAATTTGCTTTGGAGTTGCATTGCTCATTACGTCATATATCTTTTGAGTCCAGAGAAGATTACTAACAATCTCACCATCAGCAAAAATGACTCCAACTAACTCATTACGCACTCTACCAGTGCGGGTAGTCTGCGCTCCGTAATGGCGTGTCCTAAGAATATTATTGAATACGTAGATAAATCCAGCTTCAGTGGGATCTTTCAGCGTGACAATACTGGGGAAAAAGACTTGAGGTAAAATATGGTCTTGACTATTAATACGGCTGGTTACTTCCCCTTGACGGCTCATCGTCCCATTTTCAAAAGGTGCATTGAGGGTAAAGTTAAGGTGAGAATCATCAAATGGTGTAATAGAGTACGCTGTGTCTACAACTACTTTTGACTTTTCAGAACCAGAATCACCAATAGCAAAACCGTAGAGAATACAATCAGGAGTAGTTTTGCTGAAATCTACGTTGTAGTCACATTTTTCTGAGTCACCAATTTTGTAGTTGCGTAGTAATTCTCTACCTGTTAAACGTTCTGGTGTAGACTGCTTGCGCTTAAACATTGCCAAGCGACTAATAGGTTCTTTATTTTCAATTCCAGCACGTACTCTGGCTTTATTAAGTTCGCCATCCGTCTGGAATAAAGGGTAAGATTCTGTAACACGAATAGTAATGAAATGAACATATTTTCCCATTGGTTTAGCAGGGATTACATCGTGGAAAAATTTAGAATCGAGTGTTTTCAAGAATTTCATGATTTGATTGCTCCGATTTAGTTAGCTGGAAAATAAAGAATAAATTAGACTGATGCTTCAAGTTCTAATTCAGGAATATCATCAGGTTCATCTTGTGGACGTGCTTTACGTTCTTCATCATCTGCTAGGCGATAAAGGTATTCACAAGTATCTCTAATTAAATTGAGTTGAGTACCTGCTAAACGTGCGCGATCGCTTTTAAAGCTTCCCTCAAATATTTCTTTTACAAAATACTTAGAAAACTCATAAACTGCTTGACGTTCTTCTTCAGAAGTTAAGGCAGGTTTCCACTTACCATCAATTAAAGTTAATGTTGGTTTTCCTTCAGCCGCTCTCCGTCGCACATTATTCATCAACTTGGCTAAACGAGCCGCTACCACATCTATTAATGATTCAGTATTACTAGCCATAGATTTATCAATTTTCAAAATTACATCAGCAGCCTCATCAATTGGTTTGAGAATTGCATTAGCTTTGGCATATTGACTTTTAGAACGATAAAAACGACGGTAGAGTTCTGTTAACTTACGCAGTTGATTCACAGCTTTTCCTTTTGGTTCAAAATAGTGATAAAAATCCAAGTATAGGCGAACTTTCGCCATAGATACAGAATCAATTTTGTCTTGCTTACGCAACCATTTATTAAGGTAATGAAAAACGTAAAGAGGACTAGTTTCTAAATCCCGTGCTAAATCTGCTAATTTTCCCCAATCTGGAGCGCCATCCTTTTTACGGTTAACTTCCAAGTGAATAGAATAAGCAGCAGTGAGAGTATTGAGGGGAGAAAATTCACGTTTTTCTGAACTACGAGGTAGAATGCTATCTAAACGATAGTTATCTTTTTGAATCAAAGAACGAATTGCTTGATGTTCTCCATCAATTAAAACTGTTTCTTCAAAATCAGCACCACTAATGAAAGGTGGCACAGGTGATTCTGATGCTACGACTTTCACATCTAGAAAAAGTGGTAAAGCAAATGCTAACCAAGTTGGCATTATCCACGATTCTGTATCTGTTGGTTCTCTTCCTGGTGGTAAACCAATAAAGAAGAAAGTTAATGTTTCATCATCGGGATAGCTAATTTTAAATGTCTTATCATCTTCTGGTGAAATATCCTGCTTAATCAACAAATCATCGACTTTTTGATAGTTGTCAGGTGTAAAAATTGCAACTTGTTCTTTGGAAATAAAATGTTTGCGAAGTTCAGCATCAAATCGAGTTTGAGATATAGCGTTATAAGCTTTTTGCAAAAACTTATTTGTTTCTGGAGTAAAGAAATAAGCAGGATAGAGATAGAGATAGCGATATTTACGACCTTCAAAGTCTGCACCAGTAGCGTTAGTCTTACTCATCAAAATTTGCCTCAGCATGATTTCAATTGACCAAACTGAGCAAATTTGTCGCTTTGCAGCTTGAGCATTAAATAAAATTTGGCGATTGCTATAAACTTGTGGTGCAAATAACGTTGCTGACTCCATTTGTTCCGTTACAGTGTAGGGAGAACTAGATATAGCACAAACATTTTCTCTACCTCTTCCTGTAACTTTTGCAGCGTTATACCTGCTTATTTCTATTAAAAATTGGTCTGGCTTAGGTTCAATAACTGCACCTGTTGGTAAAGAAATAACTCGACTTACATAAGTGCGTAAATCACTCCAACCGTCAGGAATTGCAAAATCTTCTAAAATAGGCTCAATAAGGTTGGAAGTATAGTTAACCATACCTTCCATCAATTCAATATTTTGCGCTAAATTTTTACCTAGATTTTTCTGGTAATATTTAGCCGATAAATAATACCAATCTAAAGGAACACCTCCTGTTTTTTTGAGAGATTGAATTTGTCTTAAAGCTAGTATTTCCTCTGACAAACCTAAGTATTCAGCTAGTTTTTCAGTCAGATTTAAATCAGGAATATTTTTACGTTCAGCTTTAGAAAATTGTTTTTGGTATTCATTGGCGCGTTCTTGCCATTTACCCCAAATACCTCGACATATAATATCTCCAAATTCAGCTAATCTATCAATTTGAATTTCATTACCAAATACAACATCTATATTTTGTGGTAATTCTCCTTGTGTTTGAAAAGATTGTAAACTTTCACTTCGCTTCCCAGATGAGGCTAATTTAGTATCAGGCAGTATACTGATAGCTGCATTAATGCTGACTTCCATTAACTCATTAGCGCGGAAAAATAACCAGTAGTAATCAGCGAACTTGAAACCTTTACCATCTCGACTAAAACCTGTTTGTCGTTTTGTTAACTGCTTACTACATAATGTTTTAATTTTATCTACAACCTGATTGGGAATATCAGCAGTATGAATTGCAGGTGCATCTTTACTGGCAAGGTATACTAAACCATCTGGCAAATACAATAACTGTGTGTAGTATTGCTTAGGATGTACATCCATCAAAGCATTATTAATAATATTCGTCAGCACACCACGATTGTCTGATAATGCATGATAGCTAAATGTTAACTGACCATTACTTAAGTCGTTTAATAACTCAGGTATTTTTTCATTTCTGCCATCACTTTCTACATCGCGAGGATGCTTTAATAATGAAGCAAATAAATCCGACATTTTTAACAATCTGTGCAGAATATTCCGCGTTCGACCATTTAAATTAGGACGCAAACCACGAATTTCTAAACCTCGATCAGCATCACTTCCATCACCAGCATTACTACTCAGCCACACAATATCATCGATAGAATTTTCCCAATCTTCACCCAAAAAACTATCTAAACTAAAATCCTGAATTTTTTGTTTTACATACCCGCGTCTTAAATTTGGTGCATCTGATTTTTTTGCAGGGTCTTTACGCCAATCACGATTTTTAAATACATCATCTGTATTATTTTCTTTCAACCAAATTGGATAGTCGGGGAATTTTTCAAAGTCATGTAGAATATACGCAGCTACAAATATACGAGTTTCCTTTTCTTCACATTGACGCTTAACAGGATTAGTTTCCAGTTCTGATGACTTTAATTTCTGAATAATCCGGTAGGTCGGGAACAGACCATTAAGCAGATGAGATAATAAAGATTGGTCATGTTTACTACGTTCAACATTTTTACCTTCGGATCTACGGTCTTCTGTGAATTGACCTCCCTTAGCTGTTGCTCCCACTAATTGATGAATGAGTTTAGGTAACACATTCTCAGAAAAACTAATAATTATGGAATCTCCCTTATTCTCTGGTACTTCTTTAATCGCTTTTTTAAAGAGGCTAATAGTTAAAAGTTCGCGCTTAATAGGAGTATCTTTTTCGTCTTCCTCATAGTTATCTAGGTCTGGAATTTCAGGATATTCATCAAACTTATTTTCATCAGTCATTTGTCTTCCTCTTTTACTTCAATATCTTGAAATTCCTGAATATTACCCTGGCGAATAATCCATAATTTTCCAGTTACATCGGCTGCTTCCAGTCCAGCAATTAGAGTTTCTGCAACTGCACGGTAATCTGCAAAAATAGGACGAGGTGGCAACCTAATCACTACAATTCCTGTATAGCTAGAAGGTTTGTATTTGAGACGATTTCCAAATCCTCTATCTGTAGTTACTAAACATCTACTTTCACGCCGACAGACATCAATTAATTCTTCATCAGGACTGGAAATTAAACCTTGTTCTTTTACTGTTGCAACATCATGTCCCGCAAGCCGTAATAAGGTAGCTACTCGCAAACTACCCATATTCTCATCAAGTTTAATATTCACTTTTTTGTTTCCTTTTGCACTCCAATAGGAATTTCTACATAGTTATCTCTTGTCATTTCTGCACCATAAGCAATACAGGCGAGAATATCTTCTCGTTCCAAGCCTGGATATTCTTCCAAGATTGTCTCAATTGTTTCTCCACCTGCAAGAAGGTCAAGAATTAAAGCAACCCATATACGATGACCTTTGATACAAGGTTTACCGAAACAAATATTTGGGTCAATGGAAATTCGGGAAAGTAAATCGTTCTTGGTCATTGGTGCTTCTCCAAATTTGTCGTAATTCTTCTAAACGAATCCATTGATTGTTTTTCTTTACTTCAATGTACTCCCACCCATTAGCTGCACCACCATTAAACTTTGCTGCTAAAGGACTTGGTTTATCAAAATCTTCGCCGTTATAGACAATAATTCCTGTGGGTGAAATTTCTAAACCATCAATATAGTCACGATGTAACTTTTTTGCCACTCCTCGCTTTAGCTTGACTCGTACAGACATTCCTTTCCTCGTGATACCTGCATCGAATAGTTGACTCAGCTTTACATGGGAGTTTTCTGAGTTCTCCTCTGGAGTTAGATTGTCAAAAATATGTAACTGCTTAGAAGCAACTTCACTTGGAGACGGTTTCTGAGCTAATCCTTGGCTAAGGCTAGAATTTTTGGTTTTCAGATTTCTGGCAACCACTCTAGAAACAAGTGGCGCAAGCGTTCTGGCATTTGTGAAATATCACTGTCGTTCAGGTGAATGTACATAGGAAGCCTCCATGAGGTGTTTGTTATGACCATTGTGCCACTCACCTCACCAAATATCAATAGTCTATATTGCCTTATGATTAATCTACTTCTCTATTGCCATGTGATTCGCCTTTTTGTTTTGAACGGGGACAATATGCTCTACTCTATATATAAGGAGAAAGGAAAGCAGTATAGGACTGTATGAGTATAAATACTCGTAATACCTCTTAGGGATTGAAATTCTATTGCCTTCTGATTTCGGGCAAAACCCTTTCTCCACAACTTTCTAACAAATCCAGCCATCATCCTTTTTCGGCTTCCGAAACCAAAGTAAGGTTTCCAGCATTAGTGCAGATTTACCAAATGCTATAGTGTACGGTGGCGACTTCTTATCGTCGCTACTATATTTATCTGCTAAGGAGTATGCTTGAAAGTGGATAGGTAAACCTAACTTTGCTCTGAGGTAAGTGCGATCGCAATCTGAAAGAAAGCATACTAAACCCCTACCCGATACAGCATCACTTATTTTATTAATCCCGCTACCGTGGGGTTGGCGAATTTCTAAACCTTTTAGAACCTGTACTTTACCAGATTTGGCAATTTCACTGATATCTTCTGGATAGTAAAATTTCCAGTCTTCTCTTACTTCTCGGTAGCCAGTCAGTTTCAAACAGCATAAAGCTTCTTGAAAACGAGTGGTTGTAACTTTAGATTTCTCAGCTTGTTGTATAAATTCCTTTCTATCCATCCATTCAAACTTAAAATTGCTGAGAATCCCTGGTAAGTTATAAATTTTAAAACGTTCATTTTCTGGTTCTTCTAGATTTGTTGAATCATAAATTGCACAATCTAACTGACTACTTCCCCGAAAACTTCGTGCTTCATCAATGATTTTCTTTTTCTTTTCTTGTAAACATTGATTAATTTGTTCATATTTTGTCCAAATATTTACATCAAGCGCTGCTTCAATAGTCTCTTTAAAGTTTTTCTCTGCATCGGGATATTGATGAGTCAGTCGTCTCAATTCTTGATGAACACAAGCTGATTGAATAGCACCCCAGCGTTTAGGGTACTGCTTAAATTCATTTACAAATGGGTAACTTGAACGAATAGCTTGTGTAAAGGTTACTCGGTCGTAAATTTTGCCATCTTGCAAACAGTCTGAATCAGATTTGAATAATGTTTGAACAATAAATTTGGGAATCAAAGCATAAGCATGATAAGGATGAGGGTGAAAATCTTTGTGTCTGCCTATCCGGCCAAAGCGTTGAATAAAATTACCTGCATCAGCACCTTCAAATACCAAAAAATTAATTCTAAAATCCACACCTACATCAATAGTTGATGTTCCTATAAGTAAATCGGCTTTCGCAATTGATTCAGCTTTTTCTGTCTCACCAGTTAAACCTGTATTTTCTCTAACCTCTAAGTCTAAAGGTTTAAAAATATTTTTAAAATGCTTAACTAGTTTCTTAACCGCAGCAATAGAGTTGAGAATAATTGCGCCTTTACTGCCTGGATAATCTTGAAAAAACTTTAAAATTACTGATTCGGAATTTTCTATAAGCCAATCATAACTAGATGAAAAATTAGGTTCTAATGTTTGCGGAAAAAATAAAGTTATTGGTTGACTAATTTGCCGCCATTGAGTAGCATTTTCTGAAAAGCAATATTTTTCTTTTTTTGCCGGATTAATTTCTTTATAATTAATGCCAGATTGATCGCAAAAATCTAGCAATAAATCATCTGGCGTTGCCGATAAAAACAAAAATTTCTTACCTGGAACGGTATGCTTAATTAACAATATTGCATTGAATATACTTGCAACTTGAGCGGAGGAAAATACATGAAACTCGTCAAATATAAACAAATTGTAGTTATCATCTATTTTACTGAATAGCTTATTGGCGTTTTCTCCCTTGGTTTTACCATCTTTTTTTAAACGCCTAAGATAGCGAAAATCGTGAATATAGTAAAAAATATCGGGATTAGTCAGCAAAATTTCTGCTTGGTTGGAAAGATTAGTTAATCCAGACTGTTTTGTTGGTAATTTATTCGTTTCGATAAAATCTTCCAGAATAGCTGCATTCAGACGATAAATCTGTGGGTTTTTCTTTGGTTGAAATTCGTCCTTGTATTTTTGTACTTGCTTTTCCTGATCTCTCGCTAACTCGTTAGTCGGGTAAGTTGCCATTGTGGATACACCATCTGTCATAGCCAGAAGAAAAGCAGCCAAGCTTTTACCATCCCCAGTTATGGCAGTGTTGAACACTATATCAATATTTGGATCGCGCAATGCCTCCAAAGTTTCGACTTGATGCCAAGAAAGCAACCACTCTTTAGGTAATTTCACGCCGTCAGGTGTAGGGACGGTTTGGGAATAAACAGGTTTGAGATTTATGCTGTAATTTTCGGACATATCCTTAAAAATTCCCTGCAAATGCTTAGTTTATCTGAACTGCTATGTTGAAAGAATGACAAACTTATGAATCCAAGCAATTTCTGTCACCAATAGTGGCAGTTTTTATATATGTGCTAAATACCACCCACAAATTTCTGCAACTATTGGTTGCAGTTTTTTAGATAGGTATAAAACATTTCCGGGCTATTTCTCGCACCATTGGTGCGAGTTTTTCAATTGACTTAAATAGTGTCCGTAACTGGTTGTTAAAAACTATATTGACACGCAAAATAGAGATTGACAAGATTTATAAGTATAAAAGTGTCCGTGTAAAAAATGAGTCGAAAAGGTCAATCTATTACACTGTCGATATCAGAACGTGATAAAGCCGAGCTAGAAGCGATCGCTCGTGAATTCGGTATGATGTGGGGAGAGGAGCCTAACATCTCTAAGTTAATTAAAGCGATCGCTCAACGTAAGTTACTCATCGGGAAGAATAATGATTGGAAAGAATTACGCATCAGAGCATTACATAGATGTATCAATGCGTTGACAGACATCGGGCAAATTGAACAAGCCCAAATCATTGCAAACTTACTTCTCGAACGCAGCGAACTATCATTACCGTTGCGAGGCGAAATCGAACGTTTCCTAGAAAATTTGCCCCCATCTTGGCGCTTACAAGTAGATAACTACATCCTGCGAAACCAACCATTTCAACTTTCTTATCAAGATGCAGCCGGACGCTTATTAAACTTCACAGTTCGCCATGCCAAAGTTACACCCCACGAAAAGCGGCAATATCTTGATTGCTGCTGTGAAGAAACAGAAGGAAACTTTGATATTCCAGAATTAATTCATAACTGGAGTTTACGTTTAGACAGAATTACAGATGCTGCTGTGACTTCAATTTCTGGTCAGTGGCGTACTAACTTAGATGAAATAAAAGTAGAAATGCATTTATTTGCTGGTTTAGCGTTTGCCTATCAAGCTAAACCAGAAGATGAAATTAATGAATGGCTACCAGATAAACCACGAGTTCGGCGAGTAATTAGGCGAGTATCGAGTACCTTTTGGTTTATGCGCGAAGTCATGCAGTATGCGCCCGATTGTGTAGTGATATCACCTGAGAGTCTGCGCGATCGCCTTAAACAAAAACTGCTCACCCTCTGCCAGTTATACGATATCGAAACCAGGAGTTAAGTCTTGTGGGATAGGCTTCTTACCTAATATAGGCTAGAACCTATGAAAATAAATCGGTTCGGCAAGGCACAAATCCTCATACCCGATCAAATTAATCTCCTATTTACTGAGGGCTTTGTCAACCCACGCGATCGCCTACGGCGGGCGGTTACGCCATCGGTGCGATTCGTTCGGTCGAAATGAGTAATAATGCTCAGGGATGACCGACATTGGTAAAGTAATCCGAAAGGATTGAGTTCGCACTTTAATCCTTTACCAGTGAAACTCACAATCCATGTAGGTAAGGAAGTCTAGCCGAGCCAACGGCAAAAACAGCTAGAAGAGAAGGGAAAGTTTAGGATAATGTGCCTAAATTATAACCGAATCCTTAATATACCAAGCCCTACCGCCTCGGTGCGAGGTTGAAAGCACGTAAAGAACCAGTAAAACTGGTTTCCCCTATAGAGGAGACTTACCATCAAATCTATAAAGCGGGGACGAAAGCGATAAGGATGGGGATAGCTGAACACCCTCCCCGCAAGCAAGAGTCCTATGGGTAGAGAAAACCAAGTGTCGTTTGAACCATCGTTAGTATACCGCCAAGGGATATAAGCTCGTAGGAAATTTTTATTTCCTACCTCTTGGGTTGGAAATAACCGACAAGGGTAAAGACTATCAGGACTCGATGACCGAGATAGCGCACTTCTTAGAACCCCGGTGGAGAGACACGCCCTAACGGCTCGATATGGGTTATGGGAACGAAGTAACCCTCTTATATTCTCCTGAAATAGGTAACAGGTAGGTGTCAGCCATAAGAGATAAGAGGGAGGGATGGGTTAAGAAGCAAATGCCCAGCCTGAATTAACAGGCAATGCCACAAAAAGGATGGCATAACCGCCGGGATAAGCTAACGTAACCCGCAATGTGTGAGAGCAAGAGGTACAAGTAGCAACGCATATGCCTAATTCAAATTCTCCAAGGAATATTGAGGGATGGGAAGATATTAATTGGCGTAAAGCTGAACGATATGTTTTCCGGTTGCAAAAGCGCATCTATGCCGCTTCACGCTGTGGAAATGTCAAGAGAGTTCGTAAGCTCCAAAAAACGTTGATGAAGTCCTGGTATAACAAGGTTCTTGCGGTACGACGGGTAAGTGTTGAAAATCAGGGTAAGAAAACGGCAGGCGTAGACGGTATTAAATTCCTGTCCCCAATAGCGCGTTTGGAACTGACTAGGACGCTTAAACTAACCGGGAAATCTCAGCCCACTCGTAGGGTATGGATACCAAAACCTGGAAGGGATGAAAAGCGACCATTAGGAATACCCGTAATGTACGACCGCGCCCTACAAGCAGTTATTAAAGCTGCGCTAGAGCCAGAATGGGAGGCACTCTTTGAGCCAAACTCCTATGGTTTTAGACCAGGAAGGTCATGCCATGATGCGATAAAACAGATTAAAAACTGTGTCCAGAGTAAAGCCAAATTTGTGTTAGACGCGGACATAGCGAAATGTTTTGACCGCATTGACCATTTAGCCCTACTCCAGAAGCTTAATCAAAAAGGCAAAGTCAGACAACAAATTAAGTCTTGGCTAAAATCAGGGGTCATCGACCAAGGGGTTTTTACTGCCACATCTGAGGGTACTCCACAAGGTGGGGTCATTTCTCCACTACTTGCTAACATAGCCCTCCACGGTCTTGAAGAAAGGATAAAACGAGAATTTCCCGAAATGAGTTATTCAGGAAAGGAAACTTGGTTTCACAAAAAAGGCGTGGAATTCAAAACGCCCAATATAATCCGATACGCGGATGATTTTGTGATTCTCCATGAAGACAAAACCGTTGTCCAAAGATGCCAGGAAATTGTCTCGGAATGGTTAAAAGGCATAGGTCTGGAATTGAAGCCTGATAAAACACGGCTAACCCACACGTTCCACCCGGAACTAAGCGAGGATGGAATTGCCGGATTTGACTTTCTAGGTCATCATATTCAGCAATACCCGGCAGGCAAGTACAGAAGCAATAAAAATGCCCAAGGTACATTATTAGGTTTCAACACTTTCATCATTCCATCCCAGAAGTCAAGTAAGGCGCATCAAGAGAAAATTAGGAGGATTATCCTAAAACATAGGTCTTCGCCACAATCGGCAATAATCAAAGACCTTAACCCTGTCATCAGGGGATGGACATCCTTCTACTCAAAATCCGACGCTCAAACCGTCGGAGAATTATCAAAACAAGACCACCTTATCTACTTGAAACTTCGACGATGGGCAAAACGCCGATGTGGAAACATTAATGATGGTCACATCAAATACTGGACAACCATTGGCGGTGATAACTGGGTATTCGCAACCAGGGAAGGAAATGCAAATTCCCTCCGGTTACTAAAACATAAGGAGTTCTCTTGCAGTAGCACTAATTATGTAAAAGTTAAAAGCGATAAAAGCCCCTACGACGGCGACTTGGTTTATTGGAGTACAAGAATGGGCGCACACCCCGAAATGTCTTGTCGTAAAGCATATCTGCTTAAAAAGCAGAAGGGGAAATGTACTCATTGCGGATTACACTTTCAAGAATGGGATGTCTTAGAAGTAGACCACATTATCCCTAGAGCTTTAAGCGGTAAGGATGAATACAAAAACCTACAACTATTGCATCGGCATTGCCATGACGAAAAGACCAAAGAAGACCTGATTGAAATAAGGAAAAAGGACACTTCCAAATTCCTAGATAGGATTAACAAATTCATGTCGAAATTCAATTGGGAATGGTGTAATGATATTCCTACATTTTTGGGGATTAACGGGTCAGAAGTCCATTATTGACAAGGATGTACACATTGAGTAGCCGTGTGTCATGAAAGTGGCAAGCACGGTTCCGCATGGGAGGGGTGACGCAGTAATGCTCACCTCGACCCTAACCTCTTAAGGCGGGCGAAGCAGCACCTTGCAGTTAAAAAAATATCCAATTGTAGGGGTGCAAGGTCTTGTACCCCTACAAATCTAGAAAGAATTTGGGATAATTTATTTTTTGCAAGTCCCTAAGAGACTATTATGTTCCCGCACGAGAGCGAATACGATCGGGTATATGATGGCGATCGCCTAATATTTCTAACAAAGGGCCATTAACGTCAAATTTAATCATACTTACCGACGCGACCAAAATATTCACCCGATAGCGATAGCGTCCCAAATCAATTCCCAGTAAACTGCAAAGCATAATCCGAATTGTGGCTTTATGGGAAACTACTAAAACATTACCTTGGGGATGTTTTTCTTGAATTTCAGCAATTACAGGCATAGAACGGTTAGCAATATCTACCGCAGTCTCTCCACCTAGTGGTGCATTCCAAGCCGGTTCTGTCACCCATTTTAGATAGTTTTCTGCGTAATTCTCTTGGGCAAACAATTTACTCTTAGTTTCCCATTCGCCGTAACTACCTTCTCTAAGTCCGTCACGCAACTGCATATCCATACCGATAGCATCACAAAATGGCTTGGCAGTTGCAATTGCGCGCTTCATCGGGCTAACATAAACCCCTTCCCACTTCAATTGTTGATAAACATCGGCAAAAGCGGATGCCATCTGCATCCCCTCTGTTGTCAACTCCGCATCAGTTTCACCGCAGAAATTACCACTTTGACTAAAGGTAGTTTCTCCATGTCGCAGTAAATATAAATTGAGTGTCATAGCTTGTATGCGATTGGGATAAAGGAGTTTGTGCAAAGATAAAATACCATCAATCTCGCAATCGAGTCTGTGACATCAGGACAAATTCAGAAGGCAGGTGGTCACTGAGCGTAGTCGAAGTGAGGCAGAAGGGAACCCACATTTAAAAACGTGGGATTATTGAAGTAAGGACGCCGCTAGATGCTCCACTTGGGGCAAAGCCCGAAGACCGCACTGATTCCCTTGTGTCTCGTGGCACTTTCCGCGACGCTGTGTCACTAGTTTTGCACTTTAATTTAATCCGCATCCCTTATCGTAAAATCTGGTCAATCATCCTATTGGCTTGCGAATCGTAACTACCGCCAAATAAATTGAAGTGATTCAAAATGTGATACAGGTTATAAAGCGTTTTTCTCTGCTCATAGCCTGCATCTAACGGAAACACCTCGTTGTAACCCTTATAAAACGTTGCGGGGAAACCACCAAATAATTCGGTCATGGCGATATCAACTTCTCTATCCGCAAAATAAGTTGCTGGATCAAATATCACTGGTTCTCCCGATGCAGTACACCCAGCATTTCCGCCCCATAAATCGCCATGTACTAAAGAAGGTTGCACCTGATGATCTGCCAATAGTTCCGGGATAGCTGCTAGTAACTTGTCTTGTTGGGGAAAATTACCTCCCCGTCGCCTTGCCAATTGAAATTGATAACCCAGGCGATATTTAATATAAAATTCTGTCCAGTCTGCTGTCCAAGTATTAATTTGAGGTGTGGAACCAATGGTATTGTTAATTTTCCAACCAAAAACTTGACTATTGCTAGCTTTATGCATCGCTGCTAGCTTGCGTCCCATTTCTAGCCACGAATTGCTGTTACCGCTACCAAGTTCCAACCATTCCAGAACGATGTAACTAGAATTATCAGCAGTACCCCAGCAAATTGGTTTGGGGATGCGAATACTAGCTGTTGCTAGCATTTCCTCTAAACCCAACGCCTCAGCTTCAAACATTGCAATTTGGGATGCAAGGTTTTGTTTGACGAAGTAGGTTATCTCACCATTAGAGACAGCATAACCTTGGTTGATACACCCGCCACCAACCGATCGCCGTTGCTGACTCTGAAATTTTTCGCCAGTTACCTGGCTAATATGGGTGTCGATTTGAGTCCACATGATTAAATTGGGGATGAGGGAGCAAGGGAGCAAGGGAAGAGAGTTTTCCCCTCAGCAAGAGCAGCACCCAGCCCCTCTGCCTCTTTCCCATGCCCAATTCTCAATTTTTAATTTACGGCTTGACAAAAACTACACCATAAGCACTAGGAGATAGATACTCTTTGGCTGCTTGCATCAAGTCTGTTGCGTCTTGGCTTTGAATTATCGCTGGGTAGTTAAAGGCGGGTTCCAAATCTCCCACCAAAGATTGATAATAACCATACAACCCAGAGCGATCGCTTGGTGTTTCGTTGCCAAATATAAATTTGTTAGCTACTCGCCGCCGTATACGCGCAATTTCTAATTCCGTTACCAACTCTGTTTGTAGTTTGCTAATGTGTTGAGCGATCGCATTCTCTACAACTGCTAAATTTTCTACTGCGCATTTAGCTGAAATATAAAATACCCCTTGTAGCTCGTTGCTCATGTTGCTCACAGAAATTGAAGAAACTAATCCCCGTTCTTCCCGTAAATCCCTTACCAGTCTTGATGTCCGTCCGTGTCCCAAAATTCCTGCTAAAACATCTAATCCATAGGTACAATCTAACTGAGTCATTCCGGGAACCCGCCAAACCATTACTAGTCTTGCTTGTTGCAGACTTTCATCAATAAATTCTCGACGAACAATTTCTGTAAATGGTGATTCAGGATTCAGGGGGGAGTGGGGAGTAGGGAGTGGGGAGTGGGGAGTTTTAGTGGCTTTTGTAAATCCTTCCGCAACAGTTGCGATTAATTCTTCTACGGGCAAATTGCCCACAGCCACAGCCGTAATTGACTGGGGTTGATACCAATCAGCATGAAAATCTCGCATCTGTTGCGGTTTAAGTCCGGCAATCACCGATTCTGGCCCCAATACCGCACGACGATAGGGTAGATAATCAAAAGCTGTCTCCATCGCCCGCCGATATGTACGCCGCTGGGGATTATCCTCTGAACGCCTAATTTCTTCTAAAACTACCAATCGCTCGCGTTCAAAGGCATCATCAGGAATACTCGCATTCAATACTACATCTATTTGTAGTGGCGCAAGCTCGGCAAAATCTTTGGGGGCAGTAGTTATATAGTAATGAGTATAGTCTTGGCTAGTAGCGGCATTGGTAACAGCACCCCGTTCTTCAATTCGACGTTCAAATTCGCCGCTTGCCAGTCGTTCTGTTCCTTTAAAAATCATGTGTTCTAAAAAGTGAGCCATGCCGTTAATGGCATCAGGTTCGACAGCTGAGCCAACTTTTATCCACAAGTTGAGGTTTACGGCTTCAACTGGCATTTGCTCGGCAATGATTGTCAAACCATTGGGCAACTTGTGCAGCGTCGGAGCATTGAGACGGGGAAATTTCCGCAGGGTTGAGGTCATTGCTACTTGTGTGTGAGGAGCATGTTACTCTCTTATCTTATCTGCGACTATAAAATAAGCACTGCGATCGCTTCTCTACAAAAAAAGAGGCGATCGCATTAGCAAGATACGCAAAGAATACTTGACAGCTTGTGTACTTCATCAACTTGAAATTAGCTGTATATACCCGAAACATCTATCCAAAGTTTTGAAACTCTGGATAAATGCCAACTAGACACGCACTCGAAAGCAATGTTTGATTAACATACATAGAAATCAATACCTTCTTAGAGTTGATAAGGGCTTTACTTATAAAAGTTAGCAGAAGTAAGTTTCTTAATTTCTGCTTAACTATATTGATGCAATACCCAGTCTCCTATCTGTTATATCTGTCGTTTCTATCATATCTGTCATATCTATCGTTTCTGTCATATCTATCGTTTCTATCATCTCTGTCGTATCTGTCGTTTCTATCATCTCTGTCATATCTATCGTTTCTGCGATCGCCAACTGAAAACTCAGCTCGGCAACCATTTTTTACCCAAATCCGATTTCTTCGATAGCCCCAATTTCCTCTACAACTGGTGTTAGACAATTGCCTAACAAGCCTCACTCTGCCTCTTGTATTTACCGAACAAGTATTCCTTCGATTATTTTGGCTTGCACAAGTTATTATCTCTTGAGCCGAAGCTGGGGCAGCAATACTCAAAAGTGTACCGATACCAAGACTAGCAACCAGAAAGGTCGCAGCAATTGTGGGAAGGCGCATAATCATAATAATAAAATGCTAGATTTCTTCCAAATTTCAGAAACAAAAACTATAGTAATTCTAGCAAATTGCATTCATAGCCAATGCATAAATCAGATTAAATGCAAAAAAAATTTGCACTTTTAACTTCATCAAAGATAACAGCTTCTATCAAGCACTTAAGCATTGCAAGGGTTTGAACTATACTTATGCTACAATATCTATTTCAAACGTTATACAAAAATGGATACTATTAATTTTTATAAAGCTTTAAGAGGTGAAAAACTATCTAGTTCAATTGGAGATATTACATTTACAACCCATTATGTTGGGGAATTAATTTTAACTTCAGGAAGATTAGTAGCTTGTGACCCACTTGCTTTTCCTGATAGTGAAGCTTTTCAAAAGTCTTTACCAATTGGTAAATATCCTGTTTTCTTAATTGTTGCTCATTATCCAAGAAATAATGACCAAAGAGTGGCTTATGCCATAATTCGTATTAGCGAAGAAACTCCCATAAGTTGGAAATTAGGTATTTGCTCTGATGAAGAACTAGCTTCGCTTACAGAAAATGACACCTTGGGTTATCCAGTTGATTCTGGAGTCGGTTGCTTTATGGATTTTGATGCAGTAAAAATTCTTGATGATTCAATATACTATGCATACATTGCTAATCCCCAAGAAGAAAGCTTGATAGACCTGATTCAAGATGAATTAAGAAAAAATTACAGACCTACATGGGATTGGGCAAATGTTTGTATAGATAAATCTACTCAATTAAATATAATTGCCTTTTCATCAGGGTATGGAGATGGTATTTACCCAACCTACTTTGGATACGACACCGAAGATAAAATTGTTAACATTGTCACTGAGTTTTGAATATTAAAATCATCAAAATTGCCGTTGGATTATACAAGTAGTACTCCAACCCAAAGAGCGCAAAAGGTTTGTTTTGCTTCCAAAACACTGGGTGATAGAGCGCACCTTGGGTTGGCTTGTTTGGTATCGGCAACGAAACAAACGATATTGCTGTTTATGCCGCCTAATTGGATAAAGTCGAGTTAAGACTTTGGTTTATAAGTCGAAGCAACGTGTAATTCTTTCAACTGTTTAGCATCTACACTTGAAGGCGCATCTGTTAACAAACAACGTGCTTGTTGTGTCTTTGGAAAAGCAATGACATCCCGAATCGATTCTTCGCCAGCTAGCAACATTACTAAACGATCTAAACCGTAGGCGATGCCACCATGCGGCGGTGTACCATATTCAAATGCTTCTAAAAGAAAGCCAAATTTACTTTGTGCTTCTTCAGGAGATAACCCAATCGCTTCAAACACTTGCTGTTGAATTTCTCGCTGATAAATCCGCAGACTTCCGCCGCCAATTTCTACGCCGTTGAGTATTAAGTCGTAAGCTTGGGCGCGTGCAGTCTTTAAGTCGCTCAAATCATCAGGATGTGGTGCTGTAAACGGATGGTGTAATGCTTCTAGACGTTTTTCGTCAGCATTCCACTCGAACATTGGGAAATCTGTAATCCACAACAAGTTGATTTTTTCTGGATCGATTAGGTTAAATTCTCTAGCGATCGCTTGTCGTAATCTATCTAAAGTTTTATTAACTGTAGCAGCTTCCCCTGCCCCAAACAATAGCAAATGTCCAGCTTTTGCACCTGTACGGCGCAAAATTTCTTGTTTTTGTTCTTCGCTTAAGTTGTCTTTAATCGCGCCAATAGTATCAATTTCGCCATCATCTCTGACGCGGATATAAGCTAAACCTTTCGCACCGGCTTCGCTGGCTTCTTTAAATAAGTCGCCGCCTGGTTTAATGCGGACATTAGAAATTACATCGTTACCATTGGGAATGGGGAGGATTTTGACGATACCACCATTGGTAACAGTATCCCGAAAGACTTTGAAACCAGAGTCTTTGACGATATCTGAGACATCAACTAATTCCAAACCATAGCGTGTATCTGGTTTATCACTACCGTAGCGTTCCATCCCCTCAGCATAAGTGAGACGCGGGAAAGGGCGCTGTAACTCAATGCCTTTAACTGTTTTGTAGATATGGCAAACTAAATTCTCATTTAGTTCGATAATTTCTTCTTGGGACATGAAGCTCATTTCCATGTCCAACTGAGTGAATTCTGGTTGTCTATCAGCGCGTAAGTCTTCGTCACGAAAGCAACGGGCAATCTGATAATATCTATCTAAGCCGGATACCATCAGCAATTGTTTAAATAGCTGGGGTGATTGCGGCAAAGCATACCATTCACCAGGATTGACGCGACTGGGTAGAACATAATCCCGCGCTCCTTCTGGGGTAGAACGGGTAAGAATTGGGGTTTCGACTTCGATAAAACCTTCCAAATCTTCTAGATAACGACGCATGGCTTTGACAATTTGATGACGCAGTTGCAAATTTTGCGCCATACGTTCGCGTCGCAAATCCAAATAACGATATTTCAGCCGTAAGTCTTCTCGCACTGTTTCGGTGTCAGCTACAGAAACTTGGAAAGGTAACTGTTTGCGAACAGCATTGAGTAGTTCAATTTTATCGGCGTAGATTTCTACCTCGCCTGTGGGGATGCGGGTATTCAACGATTCTTCGGGACGTTGTGTTACCCTACCAGTGATTTCGACAACATATTCATTTCGCAGGGCGTTCGCATATTCGTAAGAATCTGGGGTGCGTTGCGGATCGCTGACGATTTGGACAGTTCCAGAGCGATCGCGTAAATCTAAAAATATCACACCACCATGATCGCGGCGACGGTCTACCCATCCGTAAAAGGTAACAGTTTCTCCAATATGTTCTTTTCGGAGTTCGCCGCAATAGTGAGTTCGCATAAGTCTTAGTTATTGTTTCCGGGCTAGATTGGCAAGAAAATGTCAAAGCCTTCCCATTATCTAGCATCAATAGTAATTGTAGTAGTTCTGGTGAAAGAAAAAATCAAATAATCTCACACTATATATACAGCATCTTTCATCTATTTGAACTACACCCAATACTTGTCGGGTTTTGGGGGAAAGGGACTCATGTTAACGTGAGTTCGACAAGCCCTTTTTTGACCTCTCCCCCAACCCCTCTTGGACACCCAGAGGGGAGCCAAAACCCTAATTTCTCGTTGCTCCTCCCTTTCCCCGTGGGAGAGGGAGGTTGTCCGGGAGAGGTTCATCGAACTCACGTCATGTTAAAGGGGAAAAAACCTTACCTGTTGTAGGGGCGCAAGACCTTACGCCCCTACTGCGTGGTCTATGGTTGATTAGGACGATTTTCTTGGGAAGAGGCTCCGCCATCGCCAGGAGGATGAGGTGGAACACCTAGTGCATCGATCAACTGTTGTTCAGTGACACCCAGCTTTGCTGCTGCGGCTTTAAAATCAGGTCTGGGTGGGCGTTGACTGCGATCGCCTGGATTTGGTGGATTGGCTGGAACTCCTAACGCCGCCTTTAATTGGGCTTCTGTAACTCCTAATTTGGTTGCTGCGGCTGCAAAATCAGGTCTGGGTGGGCGCTGATTGCGATCGCCTGGATTTGGCTCCTTGGCTGGAACTCCTAGCGCCGTCTTTAACTGGGTTTCTGTAACTCCTAATTTGGTTGCTGCGGCTTTAAAATCCGGTCTGGGTGGGCGTTGATTGCGATCGCCTGGATTTGGTGGATTGGCTGGAACTCCTAACGCCGCCTTTAATTGGGCTTCTGTAACTCCTAATTTGGTTGCTGCGGCTGCAAAATCAGGTCTGGGTGGACGCGGCTGTTCGTTTGATGGTTCGTTGGGCGGTTGTTGCGCCTGTGCAATTCGCTCGAATTGATTAGCAGCATTTGCTTGATTGAGTGAAAGAAAACCAAATGTGCCAACCAGAACAGGAATCGCTGTCGCTACTAATACTCTACGAATATTCATCATTAAATCTCCAAAAGTTTATATTTCTAATTAAGTCTTCTCAAAATAACAGTTTGCCCTGTTTCTAAATTACAGTTTTGTAATTTAGAAACAACAATACTCTGACGAGATCGCCGCTGAGGGCGAGGCAAAATGCAAGGGTGCATAAATTAACGGTTATTGCGTTCTACCCGGTTTTGAACTGCTTCTTGATTATGAGCTTGGGGACGTTGGGGAGTACGATTTTTCTGATGTGGACGGGGTTTAGAATGTCTTACTTGTGGTTTTTCATCAGAGATTTGCCGTTTGTTAGGGTGTTCTGAAATCTCGGCGTTCCGATGAGGTGGATTAGCGGCATTTGCCTGATTGTGTGCAACAAAACCGAATGTACCAATCAAAAAAGGAATTGCGGCTACAGCTAAGACTCGACGAATATTCATAAAAATCAACCTTCAAAAGCTACGGTGTTCATATTTCTAATTGAGCCACCTCAAAATTACAGCTTTCCTATTTTCTAAATTACAGTTTTGTAATTTGAATAAAAAATAATGAATTTAGAATAGAAGAATATATGAATTAATAAATGCTGTGAATGTTCTGTTTGTTGAAGATGAAGCGAAAATTGCTAACTTTGTCCGGGCTGGATTAAAGGAGCAGGGATTTGTTGTAGACTACTGCGATAACGGTGATGACGGATATCTGCGGGCGTTAGACAACGAATATGATGCGATAATACTCGACATTATGATGCCGGGAAAAGATGGACTATCAATTCTAAAACTATTACGGCGGCAAGGTCGGAATGCTCCGGTGATTTTGTTGACGGCTCGGAATGAACTAGACGATCGCTTGCAAGGGCTAAATTTGGGAGCGGATGACTATATCGCTAAACCGTTTTTTGTGGAAGAATTAGCAGCTAGAATTCATGCAGTTGTGCGCCGGAGTGTAAGCGATCGCCAAAATCTGCTTTGCGTTGGCCCGATCAAACTCGATCGCATCACTAGAGAAGTCACTTGCGATCGCCAGGTGATAGAGCTCACCAGCCGCGAGTTTAATCTTCTAGAATATCTCATGCGTTCTCCCGGACGGGTTTTTACTCGTACCCAAATTTTAGAACACGTTTGGGGCTACGATTTTAACCCCAACACCAACGTTGTGGATGTTTGTATCCAGCGAATTCGTAAAAAGATTGACCCCATCGATCAAGTAGTCTGGATTGAAAGCATTCGAGGGGTTGGATATCGATTTCGCAAGCCAGATTCTTCATCATGAAACTTCCTTCGTTTCGACTCCGCATTGCTTTGTTGTCTGCGGCTCTAGCTGGCAGCACATTAGTCGGATTTGGCGCGGTTTCCTGGTTTCAGATTTACAATGCTAAGATTAGCCGCCTGGATGCAGAACTATTAAATCACTTGATGCGGGCAACTCCGAACTTTCCTCCACCAGAGGAACCTCCCACTGGCGCAGCCTTTTCCAAAAGAGAAAACTCACGCGAGCGATCGCGATGGCAGTTTTACGAAGATTCCTTATCTTATGCTTTCGGAACCAATACAAAAACCCCCGTCGCCCTGGTGGTGCTGGACACAAATAACAATATACTTTATCAATCCAACTCCCTACCTACCGATCTTGAGGTGAATCGTCTGTTGCTGAAGCGTCTTGAGTTGGCACCTCTACCACCGTCGCCGAAGAGAGAACCACCACCTTTACCCTCCACTACCAATCCATCCTTCGAGCGACCACCACTGATTCGTCCACGCCCACCTCAATTTGTTACAGAGCAGACAACAACCGCAGTCTGGCGGATTGGGGCAACTAAATTACCTAATGCTCAGATTGCCATTGCCGTTAGCTTGCAAGCCGTAGATCGAGATATGGCTATCATTCGCAATATCTTCCTGGTTTCAATTCCGGGAGCGCTGCTGTTGGTTGCGGTGGGAGCATGGTTAGTTTCTGGCGGTGCTTTGCGTCCCATTCGGCAATTAACGGGCGTAATTCAACAGGTAACTGTCAAAGGGCTAGATCAGCGGATTCCTATTGGGACAACTGATGTTGAATTTGTCGAACTGATTCAAGTGTTTAACCTGATGTTGTCCCGCTTGGAACGGAGTTTTACCCAAGCTTCCCGCTTTAGTGGTGACGCGGCTCATGAACTGAAAACCCCACTGACTATTTTGCAAGGCGAACTAGAACGAACACTCCAACAGGTCGATCCTGGTAGTGAAGTACAACAGCGCTTAAGCAATTTGTTAGATGAGGTGCGCCGCCTGAGTGGAATTATGCGAAAACTCTTGCTGCTATCTCTGGCAGATGCCGGAAAAATGAGCTTGTATCTGGTTGAAGTGGATATGTCTGAGTTGCTGATGGAGATGCTAGAAGATGTGGAAATGCTAGCTCCCCATTTGACAGTGCAAACTGACTTTACTGATGGGTTGTGGGTAAAAGGCGATCGCGATCTTTTAATTCAAATTTTGCAAAACCTATTTAGCAATGCAATTAAATACAATCTCGCCAACGGCTGGATACAAATTCGCGCTCATCAAACTCCAACAACTCTTCACGTCACCATTGTCAATACATCAAAAGATATTCCACTCAGCGATCACGATCGCATTTTTGACCGATTTTATCGCGGCGATCCCTCACGTAACCGCAAGGTAGAAGGAATCGGACTAGGACTGAGCCTAGCCCGAGAAATTGCCAGGGCACATCGTGGCGACCTTACTCTTGATTTAACACTTTCTGGTCAAACAGCATTCACCCTCACCTTACCGATGAAGTAATCCCTCTTTTATTACTACAAGAAGCCGAAAAAAGTAATACCAATTTGAAAAAAGAATGCGACAAACACACCATTTGTAGAGACGCGATTCATGAGCCAGCGCGTTGCGGGGGTTCCCACGGCAGTCGCTCATGGGGGGAACCCCCAAGACCGCGCTGCCTCCCCGTTGTAGCGACTGGCGTCGCGTCTTTACCCAAGAATGTGTTGCAATCATTAATTGAATCGGTATAAGTACAATACCACCATCGAAAGAGCGATCGTGCAAGCTCATTGCATTGATTAATTCAAAGCATCAGCGATCTTAAGACCAAGGTGCTGCAATGCTTTTTCTTTGACAAATTCAGCTGCACTACGAGCCGATTCCGCCAAAATAGTATCAGTGTTTGGAGTCAACTTCAGCGCTCCTCCCAGATATCCCAAAGCTTTGCAATAATCATCAGTCAAGTTAGTAGATGCCAGTCTCTTTACAGTTTGATAATCGCCACTCTGAAAAGCTGTTAACGCTTTGTGGTGTAAATCATTTTCTGGCTTTCCTAGTACTTCAAGAATTGCGCTCACAGCTTTATCAACTTTTTCTTGTGTTAGTGTGGATACTGTTGCTTGCATATTTATCTCCTTTAGTTCATGAATTTGCAAGTTGTCGATAGCGTTCTTGAACTTCCTGAATCGAAAACAAAGTTTCAAACTTCAACCCCGCTGACTGGTACAACTCACCTCCCCCTTGTTGTCGATCTACCAGTGAAATTACTTGATTTACGGTATAACCTGCATCTTTAAGACGCTCAACCGCTTTTAGAGCAGATTGCCCAGTTGTGACTACATCTTCCAAAACTACTACTTTTGCGCCCTCTGGTAAACTGGGGCCTTCTATATAAGCTCTTGTCCCATAACCCTTGGCTTCCTTGCGAATAATCAGCGCTGGGATTGGGCGGTTTTCATAAACAGAAACTATACTCACTGCTGTCACAATTGGATCGGCTCCCATTGTTAAACCACCTACAGCCTGTGTATCTACAGGTAATAAAGGAAATAGTAATCGTCCGACTGCTAAAGCACCTTGAGGATGGAGTGTTACCTGTGTCTTATTGACGTAATAAGAACTACGCAGCCCAGAAGATAAGAGAAAATCACCCTCTTGATAAGCAAGTTGGCAAAATAAATCTAGTAACTTGTGGCGTAAAGTGGTCAAATCCGAAGTGGTTGCCCAAATATCTGAGTGGGTAAGAGTTTCAGTAGGATACGTCATTACAAAACATTAAAAGTTGTGCTACACCAAAGGTTGAACTCATCAGAGTTCTGAACTTCAGCATAAATTAAGATTCGCCCAAAGCAAAAGTTGAGGAGTCAAAAACGTGCGTATAAAATTTAAAACCTTTGGTGGTTTATTGGTGCTGCTTGCTGCTGGTGTCGCTTTTCCCTCTATTGCATCTGCCCAAACGGCAACACCCAATTCTGAAACTATGAATGATGTATTTGAACGAGCTTATTTTCGTCACGATCGCAATTTCTACGAAAATAGTAGCAGCCTCAAGCGTCAGCTAGACTCATTTTTCGGATCTGGTTCTGGTTTCGGTGGTTCCTTCCCAGAAAATGAAATTGCCCGCGACGCCAATTTGGTTAATACTTTATATCATGATGCCCTGACTCAGCAAGTTGGCAACGATCCTTATATTCGTACTCCTGATTTACCAAATCCTTATGACACATCGTTGCTCGTGTCTCCTCGCTATAGCAACAAACTCAAAGTAGGAACAGAATTCAGGTTTGAAACATTACCATCTCGGTAAGATTGGGGAGTGGGGAGTGGGAAAATGCAGGTACAAGGAGAATAAACCATGCCCAATGCCCCATGCCCCATGCCCCATGCCCATTTTTTATGATTCAGTGCGCCCTGCTGGAATCGAACCAGCCTGAAGACGAATTATGAGTTCGTTGCCTCCCCAATCGGCCAAAGGCGCTTGTTTTTTGGTGTGTGGGTTGCTACGAGAAAATTACTTCAACTCTTAGGTCAACCTTATTTACTAATTTTAGAGCGAGCAAAATACTTCACGCACTGAGTTTAGCCAATTCAATGAATATAGCACAAATTTACCACGTGTGAATACTGGACAATAGTTTATTAGATTTTTATACTACATAATTTGATCATAGATATAGTGCAAACTAATATTGATTAAGTTCCTTTAAGGATTGAGGTCAAAAGCTTCACTATTCTTAAATAGACCAGCATTCTATTGTGATAGCTTGTCAGCGATGAAAATAAATTCTACTGTACTTCTTACTTTGATTTTGTTAATTCTGATGATGGGAGCAGGTTCTGTGAGCGCGTTATTGGGCTTTGAACTGGGGAGTTCAGCACTTAAAGGCGTGACTACACCAGATGGGCGTCCTACAACTAAATTTGCCAGCAATAAGGCAAATAGCTCTCAACAGGGAGGGCTAGTGCTATTAAAAGAGGAAGAAATTCTGAAAATAGTCAAGGCGCGAATTGAGGGTAAAACTAAAGCCGCTAAATCGGAAAAGCCCGAAGAAGATGATGAAGAAACCAACAGCAGCAAGCAGAAGCCAGAGGAAAAACCCCCAGAAGTAGTTGAAGAAAAGCCCCTACCAGGTTTTCCGGTTACTGCCCAAAGTCAGGGTGTAACAATGACTGTACAATCTGCTCGCTACTCTGGTGGTGATTTACTACTGAAAGTGAAAATGCAGAACAAAGGTAAGGATTCTGTGCGCTTCTTGTATAGTTTTTTAGATGTTACTGATGACAAAGGACGAACCCTGAGTGCAAGTACAGAGGGTTTACCAACAGAATTGCCTGTAAATGGGCCAGCATTTTCAGGTACAGTAAGCATTCCTACAGCTTTACTTGATGATGTCAAGAAAATATCACTTGCTCTCACTGATTATCCCGCTCAACAATTGAAGCTAGAGGCATCGAATATTCCTGTAGAAAGGTAGAAAGGTAGAAAGGGCATTGGGCATTGGGCATTGGGCATTGGGCATTGGTGATTATATTTTATTTTTTACTATTCCCTATTCCCCCTAAATGGAGGGCGTGAGTTTTACACGAGCTTTGGCGGTGAGTGGTTTTCCTAATTTAAGTTTGATAGAAGTGGCGCTGCGGTTGTTATCAGTGTTACTACTGATTGCCATAAATGCCTTTTTTGTAACGGCGGAGTTTTCGATGGTGAGCGTGCGGCGATCGCGTATTCACCAGCTAGTTAAGGCTGGGGATATTCCAGCGATCGCTGTAGAAATGTTACAACGCAGTATTGACCGACTGCTATCTACCACCCAGTTAGGCATTACCCTCTCTAGTTTGGCACTGGGATGGATTGGTGAAAGTACGATTGTTGTGCTGGTGAAGGCCTGGTTGAGATCCTGGCCTTTACCCAGTGGGATGACTACCTTCCTCGCCCATTCCCTATCAATTCCTATCGCCTTTTTCTTAATTGCCTATTTGCAAATTGTGATCGGAGAACTATGTCCCAAATCCTTAGCCATGCTGTACTCAGAACAGCTAGCGAGGTTTTTGGGGCCTCCAGTAAAAGCGATCGTGCGTTTTTTTGGCCCCTTCATCTGGATTCTTAACCAATCAACTCGTTTTTTATTACGGATTTTTGGCATCCAATACACAGGCCAAGGCTGGCGACCGCCTGTAACTCCCGAAGAATTGCAACTGATCATCTCTACAGAATGGGGGTCTACTGGTTTACAGCGTGCAGAGCGAGAATTGCTCAATAATGTCTTTGAGTTTGGGGATGTCATGGCGCAAGATGTCATGATCCCGCGCACCAGTATTATCACACTGCCAAAAGATGCTAGCTTCCAGACATTACTCAGGGAAATGGCTTCTACTGGTTACTCTCGCTATCCGGTGATTGGTGAATCTTTAGACGATGTTCGCGGTATTGTTTATTTTAAAGATTTGGCACAACCTTTGGCAGTCGGAAACCTCAGTTTAGAGACACAGATCCAACCTTGGATGCGTCCCGCCCGGTTTGTTCCAGAACACACGCCCTTGAGTGAACTTTTGCCCATGATGCAGCAAGAGAAACCCGCTATGGTGATGGTAGTGAATGAATTTGGCTCTACTGTGGGACTAGTGACAATCAAAGATGTGATTGCCGAAATTATTGGCGATCCCAGCGAACCTGAGAGCAATGACGACTTGCTGATTCAGATGTTAGATGAGCATAAATTTTTAGTGCAAGCACAAATCAACCTTGAAGACCTCAATGAAGTTTTGCATCTCAATTTGCCCCTGACCAGAGAATACCAAACACTAGGGGGCTTTTTGCTGTATGAGTTACAGAAAATTCCGGCCAAAGGCGAAATCTTTTGTTATCAAAATCTTGAATTCACTGTGATCTCAATTGTTGGCCCACGCCTGCATCAAATTCAGCTACGACGGTTAGAGGAAGAGGGGCAGAGGGACAGGGGAGCAGGGGAGCAGGGGAGCAGAGGGGCAGGGGAGTAAGAATTTTAGATTTTAGAATTTGGATTTTAGATTGAAATTTAATCCAAAATTGTCAATCCAAAATCTAAAATTGAATTGTCCAATGCCTCTACTGTCCATACGCCACTGGATCGACAAGTCCCAATTCGGCAAAAGCTGCTAGCCGTAAGCGACAAGAATCACACACACCACAGGCAACATCTCCACCTGTATAGCAAGACCAAGTTAATTCCCAAGGAACTCCCAATTGATTCCCCAGTTGGATGATTTCGGTTTTTTTCAGGTTGATTAGGGGTGCAACAATCTTAATTGGTTGTCCCTCACGCCCTTGTTTGGTTCCCAGGCGAAAAACTTCCTGCATTGCTTGGATATAGTCGGGGCGACAATCAGGATATCCTGAGTAATCGAGGGCATTAACGCCGATATAGACGCGCTCTGCGGCGATCGCTTCGGCATAACTAAGAGCAAAGCTTAAGAAGATGGTATTACGAGCCGGAACATAAGTGACAGGAATATTTTGAGACATTTCATCTAGCGATCGCTCCTGGGGTAAATCAATGGCATTATCAGTAAGGGCCGAACCGCCCCATTGTCGTAAGTCAAAGTTAACTACCTGATGTTTCGCGATCGCAGCTTTTTGAGCGACACTAAAGGCTGACTGTAACTCTCGTCGATGTCGCTGCTGGTAATCAAAGGAAATAGCATGACATTCACAGCCATCAGCTTGAGCTTTGTACAGAATTGTGGAAGAGTCCAATCCCCCAGATAACAAAATTACAGCTTTCATCTCGGTTGCAAATTTTGGATTTCAAATCACTCCATCAAACCTTAACAAGACGCCAGAAAGCGATGCCAAGGAGAATTTATACTTAAGTTGTACTGAAAGGTTTAAAGTTAATAAAAATACATATATTTTTGGAGAAAGGGCAAAATCCAAAGCAAACTCGAAATATCTATACAAAAGATATTTAGATTACGGGAACCGATCGCAAACTTTGAAATTCTTCATAAACATAGGCTCTATGTTACCATCTGGATGGTTTTAGACGGATCGTAACCGGCTTTCGAGTATAAACGCCAACGGCCGTAGCGTCTCTAAATTTGGTGGTTGAGGAGAGAATAATAGTGCAAAATAGCATGTCAGTGGCAGAACCGAATCCATATACACAGCGCAACCAGCCACGACCAATCCGCATAGGCGTGATTGGAGTGGGTAACATGGGACAACACCACGCTCGCGTGCTGAGTTCAATGAAAGATGTTGAACTAGTCGGAGTGGCAGATATTAACGTCGAGCGAGGATTAGAAACTGCCAGCAAGTACAAGGTGCGTTTTTTTGAAGATTATTGCGATCTGCTACCCCTTGTGGAAGCAGTTTGTGTAGCTGTTCCCACCCGTCTGCACTATGCCGTGGGCATCAACTGTCTGTTAGCGGGAATTCATGTTTTGATTGAAAAACCGATCGCAGCCAGTATTTCTGAGGCAGAGTCTTTAGTAAATGCCGCAGCTGAGTCTGGATGTATCCTGCAAGTAGGTCATATTGAGCGTTTTAACCCAGCTTTTAAAGAACTGAGCCAAGTTCTAAAAACAGAGGAATTGCTGGCGCTAGAAGCCCACAGAATGAGTCCTTACTCAGATCGGGCAAACGATGTTTCAGTTGTGCTGGATTTAATGATCCATGACATCGACCTACTTTTGGAATTAGCTGCTTCCCCAGTCACGAAATTGACTGCTAGTGGTACTCGCTCCCTAGACTCTGGTTATTTAGATTACGTAACCGCCACCTTGGGGTTTGCCAATGGTATTGTTGCTACTCTGACTGCTAGTAAAGTCACTCACCGCAAAATTCGCCGAATTGTCGCCCATTGCAAAAATTCATTTACTGAGGCAGATTTTCTCAAGAATGAAATTTTGATTCACCGACAAACGGCTGCCAATTCTCTCACCGACCACCGACAAGTACTTTACAGGCAAGACGGTGTAATTGAAAAAGTCTACACCAGCAATATTCAACCCCTAAGTGCAGAATTGGAACATTTTGTCAACTGCGTACACGGTGGCAATCAACCTTCAGTAGGTGGCGAACAAGCTCTTAAAGCCTTGAGACTTGCAAGTTTAATTGAGCAGATGGCGCTGGAAGATCGAGTTTGGAATCCCTTAGACTGGCAATCGGAACCAAGGGTACAATCTTTAACCCCCACAGTCTAGAAGAATAGGAGACAAGGGGGACAAGGGGGACAAGGTGAAATTTTCTCCCTTCTCTCCCGGTGCTACCCCACAGTCTCAACTTCCGCAGAAAACCTAGAATATGTTTTTAAATTTGCCATCAAATCTTTAGATCCTTCCTAGTCCCTTTAAAAAAGCAGGCTAAGGGGGATCTAAAAAATTAGAAAACAAAACCTAGTAGTTCGTTTGATTAATTTTGTGAGGTTTGTAGTGAGCGATAAATCGTTCAATCTCAAAGGTAGAGCTACTTACGAACTTTTATAACTCTCAACATTAATGAAACAGACACCTAGCTTCTACTTGTCTGACTCTGTTTTTCAGTTGTGATGGCAATTTTTAGTGCAGCCAAATTCCCTTGACTGTAGCAAGCGAGAATAATTACCCTTTAAAAAAGCTAAAGCTGAATTTAGCAACAAGACTAGTCCAGCAATTTCAGGAATTAACTCAATGCTTGAATGGATAACTAATACTATCAACTATTTTGGCTATTGGGGAATCGCCTTACTAATGTTTTTAGAGAACCTTTTTCCCCCCATTCCTTCAGAATTGATTATGCCACTAGCTGGATTTACAGCAAGTCCATATCAACCAGGAGAGGCAAAGCTGAATATTATTGGTGTATTTTTCGCAGGACTTTTGGGTTCTGTATTGGGCGCACTTATTTGGTACTATCCGGGTAAGTTTTTGGGTGAAATCCGTTTGAAAGCTTGGGCTGACAAGTATGGCAAATGGCTGGCTATATCCAGTAAAGATATTACCAAAGCCAAAGAGTGGTTTGACCGACAAGGTAGAACAGCAGTATTAATTGGTCGTCTTGTGCCAGGAATCCGCACCTTAATTTCTGTTCCCGCAGGTATTAGCAATATGCCTTTGCTACCATTTTTGGTTTACACAACATTAGGTAGCGCTGCTTGGGTGGGTTTGTTAACATACTCAGGATACATATTGGGTAGTCAGTATGAACTTGTGGACAAGTACCTTGCTCCTGTATCTAAAATCGTGCTTGGCGGTTTGGTTCTAGCATTTGTTTTCTGGATATTCAAGCGCCAGTTAAGACGCACTAGACGCACTAGAAGATGAAACACGGACGCTTTTGGTTTGAAAGCAGTGAAAGCAGGGGTTACATCTGGCCAAAATTCGCCTACACTATGCCAAATAATACTAGATGTGCGTTGGCAGAGCTTACCAGAGGTATCGCCGGAATTAATTTTTGGCGTATTTCTAGCTACACTTGACGCAACCTAGAATTTCTGGTTGCTCGCATTTTTGTAAGATGAGCATGACAACTTTTTACAGTTAAGTTTGAACTAGGAGCTTTCATGACAGACCAACCTTCCGCCGCTACCCCTATCAATGCTGCTGCTATACCCATGAATAGGCAGCCGTTAGCATCTACTCCTATCAATGCTGTTAATAATAATCCTCCCACTAGCAAGCCAGCCGGTGGTTCTGGGAAAACCATTCTCAGTGTTGATTTAGGCAGAACTTCCACAAAAACTTGTGTGAGTCGCGAACCAGGCAGTGTGGTGTTCGTACCTGCCAACGTCAAGCAGATGTCAATCGAACAAGTACGCGGTGGTGTTTTTGAAGCCAGAGCTACTGACCCCTTAATGGATTTGTGGCTGGAGTATCAAGGAAATGGATATGCTGTTGGTCAACTGGCAGCCGATTTTGGGGCGAATTTAGGAGTTGGACAATCTAAGGTAGAAGCTGCACTGGTAAAAGTTTTAGCAAGTGCTGGCTACTTCAAACTCAGAGACGATATCTCAGTTGTACTTGGTCTGCCTTTTCTTTCCTTAGAGCAATTTGAAAAAGAAAAAGCACAATTGATTAGCCAAGTAGGTGGCCCTCACGTGTTGAACTTCCGAGGCGAATCTGTGTCGCTGAACGTCAGTAAGGTATGGGTCATGCCAGAAGGCTACGGTAGCCTGTTATGGTCTGAAGCTCAACCCAAGAAAAACCCTGGTAGTCCCGATTTTACAAAAATATCGGTGGCGATCGTCGATATTGGTCATCAAACCGTCGATCTTTTGATGGTAGATAACTTCCGTTTTGCCAGAGGTGCTTCTAAGAGCGAAGACTTCGGGATGAATAAGTTTTATGAATTGGTGTCCGCCGAAATCGAGGGAGCAGATAGTCAATCTCTAGCACTGATTTCCGCTGTCAACAAACCTAGAGGTGAACGCTTTTACCGTCCTAAAGGCGCTAGCAAGCCCACCAACCTAGATGATTTTCTTCCCAACCTCACAGAGATGTTTTCGCGCGAAATCTGTAGCCGTGTGCTAGCCTGGTTGCCAGAACGCGTCACCGATGTGATTCTTACTGGCGGCGGTGGTGAGTTCTTCTGGGACGACGTTCAACGTCTGCTCAAAGAAGCAAAGATTAATGCTCATTTAGCAGCACCTTCCCGTCAGGCGAATGCTTTGGGGCAGTATATTTATGGAGAGGCACAATTATCCTCCAATCGCGCTGCTAGGGCATAAAGCTGATGTTCCAATGGTCAAAAAAGGTAGTTAAATCCGTCACGTTCAACCCAGAGCTTGCTGATGAAAGCTTGTTAGCGCAAGTAGAAAGTTATTTGGAAAAACAACCAGACAAGACTTTCAGCGATCTCTGTAAAGAAGCCTTGTGGCAATCTTTATGTGTACCGGAAACTGTACAACCTGCTCCACAAACGGCAGTAAATACACCGATCGATCAACAAATCGGTGAACTGCAACGTCAAGTGGCTGGACTTGAGGAACGTTTTTTTGCCAAGGGATCTAATCGTTTGGAGGCGATGGAACATCATCTACTGCAACTTTCTCAACAAGTTGCACAACTGGCGCTCATCGTCAACGATCGCTCGTTCATTCCGTCTCCAACTCAATTAGAAGTAGTAAATAATACTTCTTATACTGTTGCTACCCCTCCTCAAGAGGTTGACCCCGTAATCAGTCGCCTTAGTCAGTTTCTCGATGATTTTTAAGGAAAAATCAGGTTTGTGAGCAGTTTTTGCTCATGTTAACAATCCTTAATAGTTAATACTATTAAGGATTATTAATGTTTATATTTTTTTAGAAATGCGATCGCGTTTATTTAAGCTGATGTTTCACGGTATCTGGAAAACCTCTCTCTAAATCTCTCCCCTAAAAGGAGAGAGACTTTGAATTTTCAACCCTTAGAGCATCGGGAAGGGGGTTAGAGGGTTAGGTTTTTCGTGCGCTTTTCCACATAATGTGAAAAGTCAGCTATTCAAGTTATACAATTTAAAATCACCAATCTCCCCACTAGACAACTAGCCAAAGCCCAAATAATCAAAGCATTTCTGAGTACTCAGTTAGCGCTCTTTTATTATTCTGAAAAAATCAAATATTTATAGGTTGGTTTAACTTTGTTCAACTAAAAAAATCAAGGATTCTTAACTCGACTTTATCCATTTTTATGAAACCCAAAACCTGATACTGAAACCATTGAGGGACGATAGTTTTAGTTTTTGGACTTGACCGGAAATCAGTGACATGGAAAAAGTATTTGCCAAAAAGCCAGGGTTTTTGCCGGATAAGGAAAGCCGAGTTCTTAATTTTGGATAAAGTCGAGCTAAAATCCTATTCCTCAAAAAAGAATATAATCCTCTCAAAGCTAGGTGAGCAAATTCTTTGGCTGCGTTAATGTTAAGACTGGCGGTATATGTGCTTTTGTTGCCCACGCTGCTATACTAGTCAAATTGTTACATTAATGCTTGAACAGAATATTATCGTCGTTGGAACATCAGCAGGTGGAGTTGAGGCGCTGACTTATCTAGTCAAGCATTTGCCGCCCGATCTCAATGCTGCTGTAATTATAGTCCTTCATGTATCCAGTCACAGCAAGAGTTTTCTGCCAGAAATATTAAGTCGTGCTGGCAACTTGCCAGTGTCTCACGCTCAGGACGGCGAAGCTATTGTTCGTGGTTCGATTTATGTCGCTTTGCCTGACTACCATTTACTGGTAGAAAAAGGATATTTGCGTTTGACGCGGGGTGCAAAAGAAAACCGTTGTCGTCCTGCTATCGATCCATTGTTTCGCAGTGCAGCGCGAACTTATGGGCAGCGAGTGATTGCTGTGCTACTAACAGGTCTGCTTGACGACGGCACGGCAGGACTAATGGCTGTAAAAATGCGGCGCGGTGTGGCAATTGTCCAAAATCCTGACGATGCTTTGTATCCTGATATGCCACGTAATGCGATCGAGAACGTAGAGGATATTGACCATATTCTGCCACTTTCAGATATTCCTTCTACTTTAGTAGCTCTAGTTAATACACCAATGAAAGTACAACCGGAAAACCCAGTACCTAGCGAGATAGAGTTTGAAACTGAAATAGTGCAATTGAATTTGGAAGCAGTAGAAAACGAAAGCAATCGACCTGGTAAACCATCAACCTTTGGCTGTCCTGACTGCGGCGGTATCCTCTGGGAACTCGAAGAGGGAAATTTGTTGCGCTTCCGCTGCCGCACGGGTCATGCTTATTCAGCAGAAACTTTGCTGGCCACGCAGTATGATAAGGTGGAAGATGCACTATGGATCGCTTTGAGGGCATTGGAAGAGAAAGCTTCTTTATCACATCGTATGGCTTCAAGGATGGAGGTTCGCAATCAAACCTTGGCGGCACGATTCAAAGAGGAGGCACTCTCTGCCAAGGAGTCTTCCGCCATTATTCGAGAAGTACTTTTAAAGGTCAATCCAAACACAGGTGTTGATTGAAGGTTAAACCGAATCATTTTGAGAAATGGGATGGTTTTGTTTACTGCGTGCAAGTACTACCACAGCTTGAACTAACTCTTCTGGATCGAGGGGCTTGGTAACGTGCAGTTGATAGCCACTGCCGATCACTAGTTGATAGTCTTCAACTCTAGCATAAGCAGTCAAAGCGATCGCGGGAATCTTTCCCCCTTTTTCGGGAGTTAAAGCGCGGATTTGTTGAATCAGAGAATAGCCATCGACTTCGGGCATTCCAATATCACTGACTAAAACATCGGGTTGAAAGGATTCTAAGTTTGCTAAAACCTCTGTCGCAGAGGCAACAGTCAGGACTTGCGCGCCGTATTCAGCAAGCAATACTGTTATTAGCTCACGAGCATCGGCGTCATCATCAACTGTAAGGATTTTAATTCCCGTGAGTCCGAGTGCGGGTTGTGGCAACTCATCTGTCTGCTTGATTTCCGGTTCCACATTCAGCAGTGGCAACTGGACTGTAAAGGTGGCTCCCAAGCCAACACCTGGACTATCAGCCGTGATGGTGCCGCCGTGCGCCTCAACCAACTGCCGGACGATCGCTAATCCCAATCCCAACCCGCCATACTTGCGAGTAATTGAGACATCTTCTTGACGGAATGATTCAAAAATATACGGGAGAAAATCTGGGTTAATGCCTTTACCAGTGTCACTAACGATAATCTGTACCCGATCGTCAACTCGCTCTAATCTGGTTTCTACCCGTCCGCCTTTGGGAGTAAACTTGATCGCGTTGGAAAGTAAATTCCAAACGATTTGTTGAAGGCGGTTGGAATCTCCAGAGACTTGCCCAATATTCGGCAGTACTGAATGCAACACAATTGATTTGGAAAGGGCTGCTGTATTTACTGTGTCGAGCGCAGATTCAATTACAAATGCCAAATTTACAGGAGCCGCATCGATGCTGAGTTTGCCCCGGAGAATCTTGGCTACATCGAGCAAGTCATCAATCAGTTGAGTTTGTAGTTTGGCGTTGCGTTCGATGGTAGCTAAAGCTTCAGCCGTTTTCGTTTCACTAAATTTGCGGGTTTGCAGCAGTTTTGTCCAGCCGAGAATCGGGTTGAGAGGCGATCGCAATTCATGGGAGAGAATCGCCAGAAACTCATCTTTGATCCGATTAGCGCGTTCGGCTTCGGCTCTGGCTGCTTGTTCTAGTTGAAATAGGCGATCGCGTTCGATTTCAGCTTGTTTGCGAGCAGTGATATCCCGGACGTTGCCTACCATCCGTACCGCATTGCCCGCAACATCATAGAAAACCTGACCTCTAGCCGCTAACCAGCGAATGCCATCAGGATGTATAATGCGGAAATCATCTTCATAGTGTTCTTGCTGTTGGTGGATGGTGTGAGTCACCGCTTCATCGGCTGAGGTGCGATCGTCTGGGTGCAGGCGACTTAACCACAGTTCATAGGTGATTTCCTTTGTGCTTGGGTCAAGCCCATACAGATTGATATACTCTTCAGATACATGAGCTCTGTTGCGAATAATGTCCCAGTCCCATAATCCCGATTGCGTAGCTTTGTACGCCAATTTCAACCGGGCTTCGCTCTCCTGCAACAGGAGTTCTATCTTTTTGCGATCGGTAATGTCTCGTGAAATCAACAAGATTCGTTCCAGCTGCCCAGAGCCATCCAAGATCGGGCTAACGACTACTTCCCACCATTTCGGAGTGCCTTTTGCAGTTGGGCAGTATCCGCGAAAAATGCTGACTTCGCCTGTTTTAGCGGCAGCAAGTGCATCCTCTGCCTGTTGCCGAGAACTACCTTCCCAGAAACAGAGCCATTCAGTATTCAGATAGGAATTTAAGTTATCAATTTCCATTAAACACAGTCCACCTGTATTCATGTACAGCAGCCGCCCGTCGAGGCTTAATACCTTGATGCAGTCAGTACTGCTGTCTAAAATGCGGTTCTTAAATTCTTCACTCTTTCGCAAAGCAAGCTCTGCCTGTTTGCGATCTGTGACATCATGATGGATGCCTGCCATTCGCAGGGGATTGCCCTGTCGATCGCGCAAAACCACTTTTCCGTGGTTGGCAATCCATTTCCACTCCCCAGACTTGGTTAACATCCGATATTCAAATTTGTAAGACACCGAATCGTCTTGAAGATGGGCATTCAACCGTTCCATCACCCAAACTTTATCGTCAGGATGAATTAGTTGCTGCCAACTGCTAAAGTCATCCGGTAACTCTCCTTTTTCATATCCGAGCATTTCCAGCCATCTGGAACTTAAATAATCTTCATTAGTAATAATGTTCCAATCCCATAGACCGCCACCAGAACCTTCCAGTGCCATTTGCAGGCGTTCTTCACTGTTTCGCAAAGCTTGCTCTGCCTGTTTGCGATCGCTGATGTCTTCGGCAATCCCGGCAAACCGATAAATCTCTCCTGTTTCATCTCGCAGGGGAAAGCAGCGATCGTGAACCCAGCGAATATTACCATTGGGTAAAATAATCCGATATTCCTGATCAAATTTCCCGGCGACAGCCTTTTCATGAAACGCTCTGTCTGTAGATTCTCGATCCTCTGGATGGATGCGATCGATCCATATTTGTTGTCCTTGATACAATTCTTGTGGGTTTAATCCCCACAGTCGTTTATATGCAGGACTAACATAGCTGATTCGATTTTCCGACACTTCTTTGATCCAGAACACCGCATCAATATTTTCTGCAAGCTGCCGAAAACGTTCCTCACTCTCGCGCAGAGTTTCGGCTGACTGTTTGCGTTCGGTGATATCTAAATCGATACCGGCCATCTGAATTGGTTGCCCCTGTTGGTCGTAGAGCACCTTACCCTGGCTTAATGCCCAGCGAATTTTACCGTTGGGATACACTACCCGAAATTCAATGTCATAGTCTTCTCCGGTGGCGACAGCAAGCTCGACGGCTGTCAGCACGCGATCGCGATCTTGAGGGTGGACTCGCGCAGCAAACATCTCGAATGAACCGTCAAATTCTGCTGGTTCTAGTCCAAACAAGGCTTCCAGGTTATCCGACCAGGAAATTTTTCCCGTTTGGATGTTCCAGTTCCACGTTCCCATCCGCGAAGCTGATAGTGCTAATCGCAGCTGTTCTTCACTCTCCCGTAATTCTGCTTCTACCCGTCTGCGCTCGGTCAGTTCATTTTGTGCCTGCTGATAGAGTTCCGCTTGGCGAATTGCAATGCCAACTTGAATCGCCAGTTCTTTGAGCAAGTCGATCTCTAAGGGTTGCCACTTTCGAGGAATTGCACAGTTATGAGCAATTAGCAACCCCCAAAAGTGGTCATCGTAAATAATCGGCACGACCAGATTAGCTTTCACTTGAAACTGAGCCAACAATTCAACGTGGCAGGGATCGATACTGCTATGCTGAATATCAAATATTGCCGTTACGTAACCCTGACGATAGCGTTGGATATAATTCTCGACAAAGACGGTATCGTAGCTGACAGTTTCCAATGGATTCCATGCAAGGTAGTTCTTTGCGAGGCAGGGATCGTACATAGTAGAGTCAAGCAGCGATCGCCACTTTTCCCCAACCGATTCTGCTACTACTGTCCCATTACCATCAGGTTTTAACTGAAAAACCAAGACGCGATCGGTGTGCAGAAATTCTCGCACTTCGGCTACAGTTGTCTGAAGAATTTCATCCAGATTTAGCGATTGGTGAATTTTTTGGGTAATATGTGAGACTACGCGCTCTCGTTCAATCCGCTGTTGTAGTTGGGTGCGTAGCTGCACTGTTTCAATTGCCCCATTGACCGCTATTTGCAGCCCTTCTGGGGTAATTTGCTCTTTGACAAGATAATCTTGTGCGCCCGCTTTGATCGCCTTAACTGCGATCGCCTCATTGCCCTGTCCAGTGACGACAATCACGGGTAGGCAAGGCTGTTGGCTCGACGAGGGTTGCAATTGTGCCAGAAATTCCAGTCCGTCTAGGTCGGGCAATCGATAATCAAGCAATACTACATCGGGCTGATGTTGCTGCCAAAGTTCTAGCCCCTGTTGTCCCAGCGTTGCTTCTAGGATAGTGTAAGAATATTCGCGATCGCGCAGTAAATACCGCCGATAGAGTTCTCGATCTTCTGGGGAATCATCGACAATTAAGAGAGCGCGCTGTTGCTGAGACATTGTGAATTAATTAATCAAGTAGATGTTAACCCACATTCAGCAGGTTGGCATAGAAAATTGACATTTTTCAAGAAATGTTATAACCCTCATGATGCCCGGATTTTAGCATATTTGATAGATTTATTGGTTCGCTTTTTACATCTGCTTTGCGTTAACTTATTCGAGCAATTTAATGTATAATTTTATTCTTAACGTACTTATAAAATTTATATCACTTTTGCCAGAGAATAATCTATAAATATTCATTCAATAATACCAATTTTCTATGAAGATTGTAATAGCTAATCCTAAATCATGTGACACAGATAAAATCGCTGTACAGCTTATAATTAGAAATTTTGAATCTCCTAATATTCTCGCATTTCAATTCGGTTGCTATATCTGATTCATTAGGGACTTGCAAATAAAAAAATGCCCCAAAACTGACGAAAAAACCCTCTCTATTTCTCCTTTGTCTGTGTTCTCTGTGTCTGGAGTGGTAGCCTGCGGCAAGCCTCTTCTCTACGTTCGCGCAGCGTGTCGCAGACAGACGCTTTGCGTAGCTTGCTTCTCTGTAGGAGTATGCGTGTACGTTTATTTGAATAATCTATTTCTTAGAAGTCCGTTAGTTATTATTGTCGGACTGCATCTATATAAAAATCTTAAAACCCTCTTTCTCTCGTTGCCTAAGCTTTGCAGTCTGAATAATAAATTTTTTATTCAGCATAATATTAGACCAATGGCAGGACATATATAAACTGAATGCGATCGCCATTATCACAATTGCAAATATACTCAATAAGTAATATATATAGGAATCCGGTTTGATTCCTAAATTTACTTGCGTGGGTAGGGAATAGGGAATAGGGAATAGGGAACAAGAAATAAGGCATAGATTTGTACTGAGTCTTGTTCAAAAATCAAATAGGAGTTCTATATAAGATATAAGACAATGCAATATCTCTGACTCATAAATAATCCTTGGGATAATCAGGCAGCGTCGTCACTTCAAACCAATATTCCACAAGCATCTGAATATCTCTTTTCAGTTGAGCAAAATTGATTGGTTTAACGATGTAGCTGTTGACACCATATTGATAACATACTTCAATATCTTTGGGATTATTAGAGGTAGTAAACACCACCACTGGAATCATCTTCAAGTTATCATCATGTTTAATCCGGCGTAACACTTCTCGTCCATCGGTTCCGGGTAGGTTCAAGTCAAGCATAATCAAGCCGGGTCGGGGCGCACTTTTGCGCTCCACATAGCTACCTGTGCGATAAAGAAACGCCAAGGCTTGTTCTCCATTCACACACCTCTGAATAGCGATCGCAATGGTAGAACGCCCTAGAAATCTTTGCAGTGTCTCAAAGTCTTCATTGCTATCCTCGACAATTAAAAGTAGTGGTTTTTCCGGGATCGGGGAGGCTGAAATTTGAGTCATGTATTTGCCTCCGCCGACAGGGTAAAGTAAAAGGTACTACCAAGAGTTGGGGTAGATTCCACCCAAATTCTACCACCATGACGTTCCACAATTTTCCGGGCAATGGTTAACCCTACGCCAGTCCCACCGCCAAAGTCATCCCGTCCATGTAAGCGGCGGAAGATTTGAAAGATTTTGTCGAGATGTTCTTGGGGGATGCCAATACCGTTATCACGAACGTAGAAAGTTACAGAATTAGAAGCAACTTTGCTTTCCCCATTGCCTTCAATAAAACCTATTTCGACCCATTTCTCAGGTTTATCATTGTACTTAATAGCATTGCTAATCAGGTTGCTGAATAGTTCATTAATCTGAGCGCGATCGCCTTGAACGCTCTTCAGGGGTTGAGGAATGCGAAACTCAACTTCGCTCTGCGGTCGGGAAATGGTCAAAATGGCGATTACCTGAGGCACTAACTCATGCAGATTCACTGATTGCCTGACCAGTTCGGCGCGTCCCAACCGCGAGAAATGGAGGAGAGAATTGATCAGGTCTTCCATTCGCTGCGTCAGCCGCACCAAAGTTTGCAGTTTGGCAATTCCATCATTATCTAGTACATCTGCATAATCTTCCATTAAGAAGTTAGCGTAGTTGTGAATGCCCCGCAGTGGTTCTTTGAGGTCATGGGAAGCAACGTAGGCAAAAGAATCAAGTTCTTCGTTACTCCGTTGTAACTCAAAATTCATCGATGCCAGTTTGTCTGCCTGCCGTAACACAACGCCCACAATCAGGCTTCGCAGTTCAGTAACCACCTCAATTTCACAGGGCTTCCAGGGTAGGGCAGATCCTTGCACCGTTTCTTGCCATAATTCAAAGGATTTGCGAGGAGACATTCTTAAACTGCCATCTGAGAAAACTTCCACAGGCTTGTTGGGGTTGCCGCCCCAATTCACCGTTTGAATAACCTCTGGACGAAACCAGAGAATATAATTGTGGTGAACTTTAGAAATTTCCAGAGCTAACACGCTACTAGCGATCGCTTTAAAGAAGGAGGCAGCAGGGTAATTTTTCGTCAGCGATCGCGTCTCAAACAAGTTATGATGCAGTTGAGGTTTAATCCAATCAAGTAAGGCGTGAACCTCTGACTGCGATGGCGTTTTACCCACTTGAATATACTGGTCGCCATTACATATCACCGCTCCTGTGGCGCTGACCAGATTGAGTAATTGAGACTTCATTTGCACCATGCCATCCAGGAAATACTCAGCCTGAGACAAGCCTTCGACAAATTGAGTTTGTAATAACTTTAATTGACTTTTGTAATCAATATCTTCACTTGCTTCTTTATTTGCCAGTTCCACAGACATCACCTGTCCAATGAACTCGCAGATGGTGCGGATATTGTAAGCAATATATTTGGGTGACGAATGGTGACAGGCAATCAATCCCCAAAGCTTTTGCTCGTGCATCAGAGAAATAGACATAGAGGCAGTCACGCCCATATTTTGCAGGTACTCTAGATGAATCGGAGAAACACTCCGCAATATAGATAAACTGAGATCGAGCGGTTGATTTGTCAAGGGATTGTTCGCTGGAATTAAGGTGACAGGCTGGTAGCTAGCATCTGGAATTAGCCGCAGCCAGTTCAAGGTGTATAGCTGTCGGGCTTGCTTGGGAATGTCAGAGGACGGATAGTGTAAATCCAAATAGGGCGTTTCCTGATTGGTGTCTTCAGCAATGACCCTACCTGCTCCTTCGCGATCGAATCGATAGACCATAACGCGATCGAAACCAGTGATTCGCCGAATTTCTGTCACCACAATCTGGCACATTTCTAGCAACGTTGGTGCTTTCTGAATGCGGGTAATGGTTCCTCTTACCTGTTGATAAAAGTCAAAAAAGCCTATTTTTTCCTTCGCTTTTTTCGGCTCCAATTCTAGAATAATAATAGTATCTAAACGATGGACAATGCCATCAAAATGAATTGATTTCTTTTGATGTTTGATGATTATATTTAGGGGATTAACGCTCTCAAAATCCTCTGCCAGACATTGTTGAATTAGTTTAATCTGCTTGACATTGAGTAAATCTGATAGCGACTTGCCCAGCAATTCATCAGGTTGACGACCAATAACTTGCTGAGTATTACTGCTCACCTGAACGATTTCCAGCGTGGGATCTTGCAAAACCAGTAAAACCCCGTGAGGCTGGATCAAACTGGGAATGTGGATCGGTTCGCGATCGCAGTTTGTCAAATCAATGATTTCATCAGTCATTCTCTGTTTATCCAACTCCTCATTAGAATTCTGGCTTCAAGGAGGCAGAAACTCTTTATATCTCAATACGGTTCAGTTAAGGGCTAGTGGCAACAATTTTTGGTTTTCGAGACGCGATAAATCGCCGTCTCTACAAGTGTTTTGGGCTTATCTGAACTGTATTGCTTTATATTTGAGATTTTGAGTCCTGACTTAAAAAGCAAACTTCTATATTCACACTACTAGCCTAGACTCAAACTGGAGTCTCCGGCATCTACTCTTGGCTTAATGTTTCAATCAACAAATCTACCTGCTGTTGTCGCTGCTGCAAAAAACCTTCGCACTGACGCAAATACTCCACAGCAGTTGCAAATTGGTCAAACACAGCTTCCAATTCCAACTCACCCGCCTCAATGCGAGTAATAATTCCCTCTATTTCAGCAACCTTCGCCTCATAATTCCAACCTTCCTCAGAACTAGAAGCACCCTTACGTTTAACCATTAATCTCTCTGCGTCCTCTGCGCCTCTGCGGTTCGTTCACTTCCATAACCTTCACTTTAACCTCACCTTGCCCCAATTGAATCATTAACTCTTGCCCCACAGCCAACTCTGCTGCCGAACGAGCGATCGCTCCATCTTCCCTTCTCACCACCGCATAACCACGCTGCAACACCGCTTTCGGGTCAAGACTAGCCAATTTCTGCCGCAACAATTCTAAATGCTGCGTTGCTTGCTGCGATCGCCCCGTGGTAATTTGCACCAAATGCTGACGCTTCCAAGCAAGCTTTTCCACTTCCTGCTGCACTTGCCGATCTAACCGCAAACGTCGCAAACGGTTCCGCAATACTTGCAGTTTATTCTCAGCATTTTCCCTAAAGTCATGCACTGCCTCATGTAAAGCGACAACTCGCTGGCGATGCTCAGTATACAACTCTGAAAGTGCTGGTACAACCATTTCTGCTGCCGCAGTCGGTGTATGCACACATACATCTGCGACTAAATCTGCTAAAGATTCATCTCGTTGATGGCCGATCCCAGTAATTACAGGAATAGAACAACTAGCAAGCGATCGCACCACTCGTTCATCATTAAAGCAAGCTAATTCTTCCACCGCGCCACCACCCCGCGACAAAATTAGCACTTCGGCGCGTCCATCTCTTTCCACCCGCTCAATTGCTTTGACAATAGATTCTGGTGCTTGCTCGCCTTGTACGGTCGCGGGAGAAAATAAAACGTGTAAACCTGGATACCTTTGCTTCAAGGTTTTTTGAATATCGCCCCAAGCAGCAGCCGTTGGTGAAGTGACAACAGCGATCGTTTGGGGATGAATGGGGAGCGATCGCTTTCTTTGCGCGTCGAATAATCCCTCAGCCAGCAAGCGATTTTTGAGTTGTTGATAGCGTAACGCCTGTAAACCAACACCAGCAGGTAGAGTCTGCCAAACTGATAACTGATACTCTCCCCGTTGCGGATAGACGCGAATGCTGCCCAAAATGATTATCTGTTCGCCAGGAACAGGCATTTGGGCGAGTTTTGGCAATTGGGTATTCCATACTACACACTTAATTCCGGCGGTGCGATCGGGATCTTGCAGCGTAAAAAACAACCCACTGCGATGGTTGTTAGCACTGGAAACTTCGCCAGTTACCCAAACTTGCCGCAATTGTTTATCTTGCTCTAACAGCAAACGGATATAGTCAGTTAATCCAGAAACTGAAAGCGCTGTATCAAGAATCAGAGAGTCGGGAAGGTCGAGAGTCATCAAAGATGCCTGAAAGCATTTGTGCTGGAGCGATTCTAGCATTTTTAATGAAACCCGAAGTTTAACCGAGTAAACGCTTCAATCTTTTGTAGACATCATCATCATTGCGCTTACCGACTAAAATCACTTCTATTAAATCGCGATCGGGAAAATACCTGTAAACAATTCGATATTCACCACTATCAACTCGATATAAACCCTGATAACCAGATAGCTGCTCACTATCAGCTGGTAAAGGCTCAACATTCAAAGCCAAAACCTTTTTTGCAATCTGTGCTGCTATTTTAGGCTGTAAACCGTTCAGAAAATCAAGAACAGTTGCTAGACCATCAAGCTTCGCCATTAGCTAAATGCTCTAATGCAGATGTAAAAGCCTCTGTACCAATCATTTTGGACTGACTCAGAGCAACTTCAGCAGCTTGACCAAAAACCATATCCTCTAATTCTTCCAACCGATTAATTAATTTTTGGTAGCTCTCGGCTGAAATAATCACATGGCTAGGCCGTGATTGCTTAGTTAGTAGAACTGGCTCAGTAGCAGCCTTATCAAAAACCTCGCCGTGTTTGTTACGAGCATCTGTGAGAGTATAGGTCTGCATAGAAATTTTGACTATTTTAGACATTTTGACTATATTCTAGCAGATAAATCTTCTCATCTCAATTCTGGCTCAAGTTAATACACTGTTCATTATTGAATGTTAGATTTTTCAGTGCGTCTTAAAGCAATAAGTGATTACGCTATTTGGTTTAATCCTTCAAAGACTGGAGTAACTGGCTAGGACGTGCCATCTTTACAGCAAGATAAACATCGGGATAGTGAACAAATATATAGTGTTCATACTTGTACCAATGCATTTCACCCTTTTCTTGGTTACAAACCTCGCAAATGACCCATAAATTCTTGAATTCCATTGATAACCAAGGATACTGTGACCGAGGTAGTTTGTGATCTATGTTCTTACCACCTTTGTCAGAGTAGTGAGATCCACAAATTGGACAATACCAGTTAGAATTTTCTCTCACCCAATCTTTACTTTCTTGAGTTGTTCCACACTCAAAATCACCATTAATAATATAGCGCCAATAATCGAATTTCCTATAAGTTTCAAAATCTTCATGAGTTAGCCTGTGATATCGCTTGTTACCGATTATGTCCGCAAGCTCAAATAATTCTTTAAGGTCTTTATCTTCAATGTTAACCATATTTTCTGCTAAAGCTTTAGTGTTCTATATGTCTTTTGATTATGTTTTTTTGTATATTTTATATTAGTATTTTGACTGAAATCAATAAATTCCATTTCCGTCTCAGAAAACTGCTTATCTATTTCTTCTGCAACCTCATTAACTTCTTTAGATAATCTTTGGTTATACTCGTTTATTTCTTGATTAGTGAGATATTTATTACCAATCCTATCAGCCTCGAGAAATAATTCTTCAAGTGTCAATTCTTCAATATAATAATTATCTATAAATTCCTCTACTTTTTGATAAAAATTAACAACATTATCCCAGCCAATATTTTTGTAAAAGTTTTCTTTCAGCCAAATCTGGTCTTTTTCATGAAGCTTACTCCGATTCTTTGAGTTAGCGAGTTGAACAGCCCGATAACTCATTCCTCTAAAATTTATTTTTTTACCTTTTTGACCGCTCATATATTCAGTACTTTATCCTAAAGTCCATTTAAAAAAAGTAATTACTGCTTTCCGAATTTCACTGTCTTCATATTTGAGAATTTCTTTAGTATTCATAGCTAGTTTAAGTTTAATTTGATCGACTAAATTTTTTAGAGATTTATTGTCTTTTTTGAGCTTTTCATTAACTTCTGTTAAGTTTTTATTTTGAGAATATATTGTCTTGAGTTCAACTTCTAAAATATTATTTCTCTGAGACAAGCTTTTAATTTCAGCTTCGTATTTTTCTCTTTCCTGTTTCGGATACTTTTTAACTTGGTCAATTTTGGCAGCATATTCTTGCTCTTTTAACTCAATCTCTTTAGTTTTCTTGGTTACCAGTCCTTTCTGAGCAGCCTGAAGACGCTGACGCTTAATTAATTCAGAACCAGCAAAACGCGAAATAGCTCTACGAATGGTAATCTCATCAGGATTGGTACTAAAGTCAATTACTTCCAAAGCACGTATAGCATCTGCTTTTGTCCATGCCTCATTTTCAAGTAGCTTAATAGCCTGTGACTTATTCACGTTTGCTTAGAATAATAAATGTAATTTATATCACAATTTTATCAGTACATAATTTCCATGCCAACAGGTCAGATTCAATAAAAACGCTAACTTTACTAAACTTATCGATGTCAGAGACTACTACGGTTTATGTTGTGAGTGAGCAAAATTCAACGATTTAACGATCGATCGCGTCGCGTTGTACTAAGCTTTTATCTCTCGAAAATCAAGCAGTCTAACTATGTACACTGCGTAAGCTCAGTTGTTTAGGTAATTTTTTCTTTGAAAACCCTTGCTTACCCAGCCAAAAAAAGCTATCTCTGAATGCAAGTTGGTATCATTGTGCAAAACTACCCTAATCTGGTAGCGATCGAGTTACGATCTTGTCACACCCCTTTTTTGATTTGAGAAGTCCTATTCCAGAATTTTCTGGTTAAAATAGTATATCTGTTCTACTCAAACTCCGACACCAACACTCCTTAAAACCATATATTAAGAGGCATTAGAGGCAGGAATGGCTATCAACACCGATACTTCTGGCAAGCAAAAAGCACTGACTATGGTGCTCAACCAGATTGAGCGCAGCTTTGGTAAAGGAGCAATCATGCGCTTGGGCGATGCTACCCGGATGCGGGTGGAAACGATTTCCAGTGGAGCGCTTACCCTAGATTTAGCATTGGGTGGTGGTTTACCCAAGGGGCGGGTAATTGAAATTTATGGGCCAGAAAGTTCTGGTAAAACTACAGTAGCGCTACACGCGCTCGCCGAAGTGCAAAGAAATGGCGGTATTGCTGCCTTTGTTGATGCTGAACACGCCCTAGACCCTACTTATGCTGCTGCATTGGGTGTAGATATTGACAATTTGCTGATTTCCCAACCTGACACTGGCGAATCAGCTTTAGAAATTGTCGATCAACTTGTTCGCTCTGCTGCGGTTGATATTGTAGTTATAGACTCAGTAGCAGCATTGGTTCCCCGTGCTGAAATTGAAGGCGATATGGGTGATGCTCACGTTGGCCTGCAAGCACGGTTAATGAGCCAAGCTCTACGTAAAATTACTGGCAATATTGGTAAATCTGGTTGTACAGTAATTTTCATCAACCAGTTGCGACAAAAAATTGGTGTTACTTACGGTAGCCCAGAAACCACAACTGGTGGTAACGCATTGAAGTTTTACGCTTCGGTGCGCTTGGACATTCGCCGAATTCAAACCTTGAAAAAAGGTACAGATGAATTTGGTAATCGTGTAAAAGTCAAAGTCGCCAAAAATAAAGTAGCGCCGCCTTTTAGAATAGCGGAATTTGACATTATTTTTGGTAAAGGTATTTCTACCTTGGGTTGTCTTGTTGACTTAGCAGAAGAAACTGGCATTATTGTCCGCAAAGGAGCTTGGTATAGTTACAACGGCGATAATATCTCCCAAGGACGAGATAACGCCATTAAGTATCTAGAAGAAAAGCCTGAATTTGCTGAAGAAATCAAGAAACTAGTGCGTGAAAAGCTAGATAAAGGCGCTGTTGTTTCTGCTAACTCTGTCGCTAAAGCTAGTGACGAAGATGAAGAGGAAGAAGTAGATTTAGAGCCAGAAGAGTAAAGAATGCGGATTTATTAATCTGCAATTGCTAATAGATGGTGCGTTACAAAGACAGCTAACGCACCTTATTTTTTCAAAAATCGAGATTTGGATATTGTTAAATACAAGCTTAAATCCCGATCGTGAATAGATTTGGACTGATAAACACATCCAACTTGATATTTTGGCGTAGGTGTAGCCCGTCGTAGACACGGCACTGGTTTGTTACCGATAACCCATTAATTTAAACTTGACGACTACTATTAAGGAAAAAGGATAAAAATACTAGATCGGGGTTTTAGCCTGAGATTGACACTAATGACCAGCTATATGGTAATATTTCATGGCATTATGCTAAAAAACTTTGTTTATAATCAAAGAGTAGCCAACCCATGAGTTTAGCTGTAATTAAGTTCTCTTCAGAAGAGTGCGGCATCTGCCACAAAATGTCTTTTTATGACAAAAAGGTGGCTGAAGAACTGGGTTTAGAGTTTATCGATGTAAAAATGCAAGATACGACTGCTTACCGCAAGTATCGCAAGATTTTATTGACTCAATATCCCGATAAATCAGAAATGGGATGGCCTACTTACATCCTCTGCAATTCTCCAGAGGGGGAATTTCAGATTGTTGGTGAAGTAAAAGGAGGTCATCCCAAAGGGGAGTTTAGAAGCCGTCTGCAAGAAGTTCTAGATTCCACAGCTAATCAGAACTAATTACCTCAAAAGATTTGACCTCTAAGGCAGGGCCAATCATGGCAGTTGTCATGATATCTTCACGCACCTGCCCTTTAACTTTTGCTTTTTGTCCGGCTTTGAGTAGGTCTTTGTCAGCCCCTCTGAGGATTTCGTAAGTAACACCCTCCTCTGTAACTAACGCCCATGCGCCTGTACCAATATCACGACGTTCGACTGTACCTGTAAGTGTAATGCTCATAACAGTTCTGAGTGCTGAGTGCTGAGTAAGGAGAGTAGGGAATTGGGAGTTAGGAATTAGGAGTTAGGAGTTAAAAAAATTGATTCTCCATGCGCTATGCCCAATGCCCCATTCCCTATTCCCCATTTATGCTATTTTCTCTTCGTTTTTCAATGCTAAACGAACAAGTCCATAACAGACTAGGGCATTAGCAATGAGGAAAAGACGTGCTAAGTTACCACTTCCCAATCCCCAAACTGTCGGCTCGAAAAACGCACTTGTAGTTAAGCACGCTGCTACACCTAAAGTTGAACCAATGGCAAACCATTTCCAACTAGGATGTCCCAGCAGCAATGCCATCAACACAATGGGAATCAGTACACTGGCAAATAGGGGATTTAATGCATCAGTTCCCTGGAGAGTATTACCTAATTCGGGAATTGAACTGCCCAAAACCCGGAAAGGCCATTGGGGAAGATCAAAAATATAGATTCCCTTGAGGAAGAATAACCCAGAACTGCCGGCGATTAGTCCACTGGATAAAGACCAACTCCAAGTGAAGGGGAAGTAAACGCGTAAAAACCAAGCCAGCAGATAGGAACCAACTACCATTAAAATCTTGGGTAACAGTGCTACCGCACCACCATCAATCCAAAAGCCGGGGTTAAGATAGCCGCTATCCCGTAACCACCGAAAGAAATCTGGAAAACTGATTTGTCCGCTAAAGGCTAGTTTGACTGCTGCTTCTGCATTGAGTTGTCCAGCGCCATAATAGTTCAAACCATCATCCTGAATAACTCGTGCGGACTGTTTGAGGACTTTTAAAACTTCATCTGGTTCTTTGATGCCAGCAGCTTTGATTAATGCCGCAACACCAGCAACGTGGGGAGAAGCCATGCTTGTACCTTGGAAGCCGAGAAATACGCCTTCGCCTTTTTCATCGATGGTTTCTTGGAGAATTTTACCAGCTTCACTACCACCAGGAGCAGAGATATCTACCCCTGCACCAAAGTTAGAATAGGGCGCTCTTTCGCCATCTGGGCCAATTGCCGAAACGCCGATGACGTAGGGATAGCGAGCTGGGTAGCTTGCTCCATTGGCGTTTTCATTTCCGGCTGCGGCAATAATAACAACACCTTTTCTATGAGCATACTCGATCGCTTGTTTCATCAACTGGCTTTCACCGCCACCACCCAAGCTCATATTAATCACATCTGCGCCTTTATCAGCAGCAAATTTAATCGCTTCGGCAATATCGGCAACGGTACCACCGCCATAAGAACTGAGTACCTTCAGGGGCATCAGACTGGCTTCGTAGGCAATTCCAGCGACGCCATATTTATTATTTGTGGCTTGAGCAATAGTTCCGGCAACATGGGTACCGTGACCATTATCGTCTGTAGCTTCTTCTCGGTCGTTAACAAAATCATAGCCCTTGACGAATTTTGTCTCATACAAGTCGCGAACTTTGGTAATTCCGGTGTCAATAACTGCGACTGTGATGCCACTGCCTTTGGTTTGACTCCATGCGCCTTCAACACCGATTTTGTGCAAGTTCCACTGCTTGCTGTAATATTGGTCATTAGGGCCAGTTAATGAAGGACTTGCTTCTTCATCTTCTTGGGGTGTTAAAAATTCACCTAGCCAAGCGGTTTTACCTGGTTGTGGAATCTTGTTGTAGATATAGTTTGGTTCAATGAATTCTGTCGCTTGGGCAAACTGAGATTTTTTCAGTTCTTGGAGCCGTTGGCGATCGCCCTTGATAATATACACATTATCTTTTTTGGAAAACTTGTTGTCTAATTGGGGTGTAACGTTGTATTGTTTGGCGATCGCTTGCAAATCCTGTTCCACTACAAGTGATGGAATATCTTCCCGAAAATCAAGCAAAATCGTCTCAAACTCTCCTTTAGCTGCCAATCCCTGGAAATTCAGGAAACCAAATATGGCAGCTCCCAGCCCAATGACAAACAAGCACCATAATATAAGTTTTCTCATATTAACTCATCACCGCTTTTTGCCAGTTTGCTCATACCATAACTTATCTCGACCCCTTGTTGGTAGATTTTGCACTTTTAGTTACAAGTTTCACTCAAAACTGAGGATTTTTTTAAACGATGGAACGTGGTCTTTTGTGGTTGCCGCTGTTAGTAATGTTTTTCTGGTTGGCTTGGCAAGGCTCGAAGGAGTATCAAAAAGTCGAAGCCTATCGCACTTGGGCAGAGCAATTTGAACGGGCCAAGTATGATATTTATGCTGTATTAGGTCAAAAAGAAAACAATATCACTTGGGGAAAACCCACGCCTCAAGGGCCGATTAAACTAGAAACATTCTCCTTGCTTGATATCAAACAAATCCAGGTTTTAGTAGATGAAAAATCAGTAGATGTAAACAATCCACCAGAGAAAGGTCGTTCCATAGAATTAGAATTTCTATTTTCCGAATCTGCTAATTCCGTGCGGGTTCCGTTTACAGAAATCCCTTTAGCAGCAGAATGGGGGAAGTTTTTGCAGGGGGTATTACAAGAGTTGCGATCGCAACCATAGCAGTAGTTATATTAAAACTATAAGTTCCAAATAATACGGCTATTTCTGGTCAAAAAGTTAGATCGCTAGTGGTGATATTATTCATGGACAACGACATTTTTATTGGAAAGATATTTTTTGGAATGGCTTTTACTTGACTACCATTTATTAAACATCTCCATAAATTCAATAATTGTTAGGTGAAGGCTGGGAAAAGGGGAAAGGTTAAAGGAGTAAACATCTTTTCCCTTTCCCCCTTGCCCTTAAAAGAGCCAAGTTTCCTTGGCGAACTACATAGCTATGCTTGAATGATAAAGTCAGAGGCAGTAAGATTGGGCGCACCAGTAAGTTGTGCAAATTGACCACCACTGCCGAAACCAGCAGCACTGCCATTTTGATTGTAAAATAACTGCCCAGTCATACGGTCGTAGACAATTACAGCATTGCTAAGTGCCCCTGAACTGCTGATTTGAAAATCACTGGCGTTACTAAAACCCGTTCCCCCAACAGAAGTAATAGCAGTAAAGGTAGTCTTATCGAGGACAATCTTATCACCTTGAGAGCGATTGAAGTCAGCGATAGTATCAATACCCACAACCGCACTATTAAAGATGGAATTGGTGTTGTAGAGGAAAGAGTCAGCACCGATGCCACCCACAAGAGTATCATTGCCTTGTCCACCAATGAGAAGATCGTTGCCAGTACCACCCCGCAGTAGGTCGTCACCACCACTGCCATCGATGGTATCATTACCCCCTTGACCATTAATCACATCGTTGGAAGCGTAAAAACCGCTGATGTTATTGTTCAAGTCATTGAGGAAAGTGACAGTGTTTGTTGTAGAAATATATGTTTGAGTGGAGTTGGCATTAATCACATCAAAGCTTTTGGTAACACTGTCTTCTCCATCAAAGATGATATTGCCAATGGCAGGTCTTGTTGTCGATGCGGCTAAGTTGTCTAGGTTTTCTAACTTAAAGTTTTGCAGAGTGACTTTAGTATTAGCCACATTTCCAAAGCTGACTTCTAAATTGTTGCCATTTTGAGTTAATTGCAGATTTCTCGCAGTCAATTCAGTCCCAATAAATTGTAAGGTATCTATCTTGGCAATGACCGTAGCCGGAGGATTTGAGCCAGTACCTACACCACCAAAGTTGGTGATGCTGTAATTGCCATCACCTCGTTGGATAACAAAGGTGTCATTGGAGTTGGTACCATTGAGAACTTGAATTTCCGGGGCAGGAGCAGGTCTAACTGTGCCACTAATAGCAAAGTTAAAGGGGCTTTCATTACTATCGTTATTGTTTAAACTGAAGTTGCCACTATAAGTACCGGCTGTAGTGGGGTTGAGTGCTACCGATATGGTAGTAGAAGCATTACCAGCCACGCTCGTTGGAAGAGTTCCGACCAAACTAAATCCGTCTGGAAGTTTCAGATTACTCAGCTTGAGTATGCCTGTATCGGTGTTCTTGATGGTAAAGGTTTTGGTTAAGCTGTCACCAACAGTCGTTTCACCAAAGTTAATGGCAGTGGTGTTGCCATCTGTAATGTTAATATTGCCATCGAGAACTTGAATTTCTGGAGCATTAACTGTGCCACTAATGGCAAAGTCAAAGTGGCTTTCATTAATATCGTTGTTGTTTAAACTGAGGCTGCCACTATAGACGCCGGTTGTAGTGGGGTTGAGTGCCACCGATAGGGTAGTGGAAGCATTAACAGCCACGCTCGTTGGAAGAGTTCCAACCAAACTAAATCCGTCGGGAAGTTTAAGATTACTTAGGTTGAGTGCAGCTATACCGGTATTCTTGATAGTAAAGGTTTTAGTCAAGGGTTCACCAACAAGAGTCTCGCCAAAGTTAATAGCGGTGTTGCCATCTATAATGTCAACATTGCCATTGAGAACTTGAATTTCTGGGGTTTTGGTGGAGTTGCGGGGAGCTTCGTATGCACCAATATCAATGACTGTACTGCCATTACCATCACCATCCTGAGGAGTCTTCTTAGTGATGCTATTGAAGGCATTGGAACCACCATCGATCGCAACACTTCCAGGTTTGAGTGCAAAATTCCCTTTGTCTGCATCAACGAATTGAGGATCTTGACCCAAAAGATTCTGTAACCCTGTAGCGTTTAAATTATCTGAAGCTTGGAATAGGTTCGAGTTATAAACAAGATTGCGATCGAAAATTACATTTGTGTCGTACTTAATTCTGTTAGCATATTGATTGTCGCTTGCATACAAAATGTTGTTGTAGGCACGTACATTTTCCGAGTAAGTAACACTAATCTCTCCAGAATCTGTAAGAACTTGGGCATTCTTGTAAGCTGTGTTGTTGATAACATCAACATTGGTAGCTTTGAAAACATTAATGCCTGCACCTCCATTGTTGTAAGTAATGTTATTTGCAATTAATGCTTTACCTGTATAGGGCACATTATCTTTGCTGATATCGGTAGTATCAAGCATAATCCCATGTCCCTCAGTGATTTTGTCAACGCCTCCATTTTTCCACGGAACTAAACTTTGGTTATCGTAGACAATGTTGTCTCGCAAAATCATTCTGTAGTCAGTGGTATTGTTATCAAAATTAAAACTGTTGAGAGAGGTTATTCCCTGATTGCCGTGAGGTGAATACCAAGCATTTCCAGACACAATGTTTTTCTCAACAGTTATATAGTCTGAATTACTGAATGCTATACCTCCACCTGGAAAGTTACGGATTGTGTTACCAGTGATGACAATATGATGGGGATTAGTACCACCTTCACCATCAACGTTTTTCCATGCATTAACAGCAATACCATTACTATTGGTCAAGGGGTTATTCAGGTTATTCTTCTCTTGCAAGGCATATTCGAGAGTGATGTTTTCCCGATTGCCTTTTATATTAAGTCCTTCAATCCGCACGTAGGATGAACTCAATATATTAATGCCACTTCCCGTTGTTGTGATCGTCGGCGTAGCCCCTGGATAAGCTTTTATTGTTGTCCAGTTATCTGGTGAGCCATTCAAGTTAAAAAGCGTAATCCCTTTCATTTGATAATTTCCATTCATCACATAGAGGGTGTCGCCTGCTTTCATCTCATATACGGCTCTACCCAAGCTGAGAAATGCAGATTCTTCGTCTAAGCCATTATTTCTATCACTGCCTGTTGCAGAAACGTAATATGTATTGCCAGCCATCTGTTTACTCCGAATATGTGTAAGGGAAATTGGTAGTACAATCTCAGCAACTTTCTTCAGTTGCTAAGTAGTTATTTGAATGAGCCATCTATCTGAACTGTTAAGGACAGTCACAGTTATCCGATCGCGACTTAAAATCGCGTCGATTATAGAAACACTGTTGTCAAACTGAAAAATTTTTCTCCTGTCAACCGTTAATGGTTAAATCAGGAATATCAATACCGTCAATCGTCAGAGTTTTGTTGAGATTAATTGGACGATTAGCGCGTAGATACTTCTACTCCAGACTTTATCTTTAGCCGCTGCGTAGGCGTAGCCCATCGTAGACATTGCTGCTCTTTGTAAACCAGCTTTAGCATCTGTTTTTTTCAAAAAAACGAGCGGATTTGGCATAGTAATTCCTCTGAACTTTATGCGTTGTTTTAGGTCAGAAGGTTGCCAAATCTGCATGGTAAAATTCACCCTTAGCTGATAACTGGGGACTTAAAGTTAAAGCGATCGAAGTTAAATTGGTTGAAACTTTAGTTAGGTTGACCCTTTAACTTAAGGGGACTAATGTAACAACTTAGTTGAACCTGTTTTAAGCGGTGTAACTGAGCGTTGTGAACTTAGTTAAAACTAACCTTTACAAATAGCACTTGATATCAGTAAAACTTCTGAACCTGGTAAGTTTTTTTACAACCAGATTCAAAAAATTATGGATATGTCTGCTGGAGTTCTATTAATTTCCAGAATGATATGAGCATAAAAAGCGCTTTGTGCAAGGATTTGATGAAGTTTCTCTAAATAATTCAGAACTCTCAAGTTAGATTGCGATCGCGCGCAGGAAGAAAAAGGATTTTAGCCTAGTTCATCAATCTTTGAGATAGTTTGTGATGACACCAACTTACTTAATCTTCATAATATGAACGCTGAAATAAACTCCAGAATACCTGTTGCTTTAACCATTGCTGGTTCAGATAGCGGTGGTGGTGCAGGAATTCAAGCTGATTTACGTACCTTTGCTTTTCACTGTGTCCACGGTACTAGTGCTATAACCTGCGTCACGGCACAAAACACTCTAGGAGTGAAGAGGGTCGATGCTATGCCAACAGAGGCTGTTGTGGCGCAAATTCAGGCAGTAGTTGAGGATATTGGCGTACAAGCTGCTAAAACTGGAATGTTGCTCAATCAGGAAATTATTTTTGCTGTTGCCCAGCAAGTGGAAGCTTTACAAATCAATAATTTAGTAGTCGATCCAGTAATGGTGTCACGCACGGGAGCACAATTGATTGATGATGATGCTGTAAAGACTTTATGCCATGCCTTGATTCCGAAAGCGGTTATGATCACGCCCAATCGCTATGAAGCCCAGATTTTGAGCGGTTTACAAATTAATTCTTTAGAGGATATGCAAGCTGCTGCGGAAATTATTTACAAGACTTTAAAGACAAAGGTTGTTTTAGTCAAAGGCGGAGGTATGCAGGGGGATTTGCGTGGCGTTGATATTTGGTTTGATGGGGACAAGTTAGAAGTTTTGACTTGCCAGCAAGTAGAGACAAAAAATACCCACGGTACTGGTTGTACGCTATCGGCTGCGATCGCTGCTAATCTAGCTAAAGGAAAAGATTTGTGGCAGGCAGTGCAACAGGCAAAGGAATATGTGACTACCGCACTCACTTACGCCCTAGATATTGGCGAAGGACAAGGCCCTGTGGGACACTTCTTCCCATTGTGGGGACTAGGGACTAGGGACTAGAGACTAGGGATTAGAGATTGGAGACTGGGCATTCGGGATAGGGACTAAAGAAAAGTTTTCTCAGTACCTCATCTTCAATGCCCAAATAAAAAATCTTTGCCCTTTCGGTATTTTTCTATTATTCTTGGGCATAGTTTCAGGGGTGACTATCTCTGTTAGCATCTCTGTACGATCTAATTACTTTGATTTTTAATACCAAGCCCCCGATGCGAACAACCATAGGTTCTGTTCACAGAAATTCGCCAACACCGACTACTCAAGCCTATCCTCCCTCTGTACCACTATCTGTATACAGGGAATTGTCAACAGAGTTGCAAGCAGCACAGGCGAGGCTAAATGCACTCACCACCCAAAATCAGCAACTAGTACAAGAAAATCAACTATTACGCCAAGAAATTACCAAAGTCGTTGAGTCTTTTTCTCGTTTGCAAAATTTTGTCGATTCCCATGCTACAGCTAATTATCCCCAAGCTAACCAAGCTTCTGGTGATGTTAAAAGTACTGCTAAACAGCCAGTAAAACAAGCGCGTTCACCTCAGCAGGTTTCTCGTTCGCGTCCATCTGTTGTGTCCAAACAACCAGCTAAAAAAAGCCGCCGCCAAGACTTTTCTGCACCTGTAATGGAAATGAACTTTCCGATATCAGAACCAATTTTTATAGAAGAGCAGCAAGTCAGTTATTATTCCACTACTGAGCCAGATGTCAAGGGACTCAATGGCTGGTGGTTAATTATTACCATCTTGTTAATCATGCTGACTGCCTTTAGTGCTGGATATTTCGTTGTGCGTCCCTTGTTTGAACATCAGAAACGTTAGTTGACATTCCCACAGTCAGCAGTAGCAGGCTTTCGGGCTAGTATGCAATTTGGCTGCGATCGCTCTCTAAATATCTGAACAAATCTGCTAAATGGTGGAAACAATCTATTTTTAGGTTATAAAAGCTACATAAAATGCTAAATTGACAGCAACTTCTTGATGTTAGAACCTCAAAGATTATCCAATTAATAAATCCTTGCCGCTTGTTATGTCATAAACCCTCAAGTAAAGCACTTACACTTTAAAAAAGTTGTAATTATTACATATTTTTTAGGAAAAGCACTGCTAGTTACAGCTTCGGACAGCGGATCTGGTTAGATATATAAACGAAGCTAGTAGAAGTCAGGAGTCAAGAAGATGAAAAAAGTCGAAGCTATTATCCGCCCATTTAAGCTAGATGAGGTGAAAATTGCTTTAGTTAACGCTGGTATTGTTGGCATGACTGTTTCTGAAGTCCGGGGGTTCGGACGGCAAAAAGGTCAAACTGAACGATATCGTGGTTCTGAGTACACCGTTGAGTTTCTCCAAAAACTCAAAGTGGAAATCGTCGTTGACGACAATCAAGTTGATATGGTGGTAGACAAAATTATTGCTGCTGCCCGCACTGGTGAAATCGGCGATGGTAAAATTTTCATCTCGCCTGTTGAGCAAGTGATTCGGATTCGCACTGGCGAAAAGAACACAGAAGCAGTTTAAAAAAGTTATGAGTTAAGAGTTAAGAGTTATGAGTCAAGACTAATGAATGAAGATTTAGCAGAATTCATAACTTCTAACAGACGCGATTAATCGCGTCTCTACTCTTAACTTTTGTACAGACGCGATTAATCGCGTCTCTTAACTCTCTCTAATTGCGGAAGTAAAGCTGTAAAAGCCTTGCCTCGATGGCTAATTGACCTCTTCAACTCCCGTGTCATTTCAGCAAAAGTTAATTGCAACTCTTGCACATAAAAAATTGGATCGTAGCCGAAACCATTATCACCACGAGGCACGTGGAGAATTTCGCCGCGACAAACACCTTCAGATTCTAATACGATCGCACCATCAGGACGAGCAATCGCTACTGCACAAACAAATTGAGCTTGCCGATTTACCTCGTTGTCTAATTCTTTGAGTACCCTGGCAATGCGTTCTGAGTCGGTTTTGGCGTAACGTGCAGAATAAACTCCTGGTGCGCCATTTAGGGCATCTACTTGCAAGCCTGAATCATCAGCAATTGCCCAGTTTCCTGTAGCTTTAGCAATTTGTGACGCTTTTAGACAAGCGTTAGCGGCAAAAGTTTCGCCCGTCTCTTCAATTTCCAACTCTTCAGGCTTGAGGGTTAATTCCCAACCAGAATTTTCCAGGTAAGCTTGCATTTCCCGCAACTTACCTGGATTTCCTGTGGCTACTACAAGTAATGTCATAAAAAGTTATCAGTTAGGAGTTAGGAGTGATAAGTTATGAGTTATTAATTCTTAACTCCTAACTCTCAACTCCTCACTAATTTTACTCCGCCCAGTGTTTCGCCCAAGCAAGAGTTTGATGCACTTGCTCAATTGTCGAGGCTTCGCAGTACAGGCGTAAAACTGGCTCAGTCCCGCTAAAGCGAATCATTAACCAGCTTTTATCTGCAAGGCGATACTTGTAGCCGTCAATTGTTTGGCAATCAATCACTGCTTTCCCTGCAATTTCCGTTAAGGGTTGGGTTTGCAATTGTTGCAAAAGACGCGATCGCACTTCCATATTTGCTAAGGGCAAGTCAATGCGATCGTATGCTGAGATAAATCCTGTTTGTTTCTGCAAGTAGCGATAATATTCACCTAAATCCAAACCAGATTCGACAATCGCCTCTAGTACGTACAATGCTGACAGCAATGCATCGCGTTCGGGAATATGGCTGCCATAGCCAATTCCTCCCGATTCTTCACCGCCCAGCAACACTTTTGCTACTAACATTCTGTCAGCGATGTATTTATAACCAACTGCTGTTTCAAAGACTGACAGGTTATGTAGTGCTGCTACAAGGGGCATCAAGTCGGAACCACTAACAGTTTTAACTATTTCACCCTTAAAATCGCGCCGCAGGGTTAAATGGTCGATTAATATCGGGATTAATACTTGGGAGCTGAGGAAGTTGGCTTCTCCATCTACTGCTGCAATGCGATCGCAGTCTCCATCAAATACTAACCCCACTGTTAAACCCGATTGATCGGTTTCTCGGTGAGTCTTGATGACTTCAAATAGCTTTGAAAGGTATTTCGGCAATGGTTCCGGCGCACCGCCTCCAAAGAGGGGATCGCGATCGCTGTTGATTTCTTTGACTCGATCGCCTAGTAGTTTCGCCAATCCGCCAGCCGCCGCGCCATGCATAACATCGGCAAATAATGTCAGTTTGCCAGATGCGATCGCTTCTCGAAGTTTAGCGATATCAACTTTACCTTCTAGCGCTTGGGTATAACTGGGCCAGGGATCGAACTTCTCTTGCTTGCCTGGGGTAGCTGCTAGTGGTACTCCAACCGACAACTGCGCTTCTATCTCTTTTGTGACTTCTGGCGGTACCGACCCACCAAAATATCCCTTGACTTTTAACCCCAAATATGCACTAGGATTATGGCTGGCTGTAATTACCAGCGCCCCCAAAGCATTGAGTTCTTTTGCTGCCCAACTATAAGCTGGAGTTGGGGCAAAGCTTTCGCTCAGTAGCACATCAAAGCCGACAGCAGAGACAGTATCGGCAACAGCACGAGCAAAGTCTTCGGCCATGAATCGGCGATCGTAACCGACAATTATTGTCCGGCTACCCACCGTAGAAAAATACGTATCATATAATACTTTTGCGGCAACTGGCGCGACCAGGGCTAGGCGTTCAAAGGTGAACTCGTCACCGATAACGCCCCGCCAGCCGTCTGTACCAAACTTGATTGAGTTAGTTACAACTGGCATCTAAGTATCCTAACTGTCTACTTGAGGATTCTAGCATTTATACAGTGTGCAGAGTAAAAAAAGAATCTAGTAAAAGTATGTACTAATAATATTCAACACAAAATTTATGATTAATTTTTTAAAATCTAGGGGTAGCTTGAACAGAGGAATAAAACCAAAGACTAAGCTCGACTTTATCCATTTTTGCCTACGGGTCATCACAAATGTAGGCGATCGCCACTCTCAAGAGGCGGAATGTCGGAGGGAGAATCAGTTGGAGTCGAATGTTGTGAAGAGGTGTTGACTACGAGCGCAGGCAGTAGAGGTGGTTAAATTGATTGTATCGTAGTGCATTAAGCCAAAGAGACGTAGTACTAAGTCTCTACATTGTTTTTTGGTGCTAAGTCTCATTCGACATCGCTCAAATTTAAACATTAGTTGTCAAAAATTGAGCGTTTGCAGCTAACGTTCTTCCATGTATAAGAAAGGCTTAAGTATTTGCAGCTAATGTATAATTATTTATTGCAAAGGTTTAATACTTTGCAACAATTGTTCTTCCATATATAAGAAAGGCTTAAGTATTTACAGCTAATGTATAATTATTTCTTGCAAAGGCTTAATACTTTGCAGCTAATGTTCTTCCATATATAAGAAAGGTTTAAGTATTTGCAGCAATCATTGTAATGAACTTATAAATTGATTTATTTCCTGAAATATATACAGATATCATAAAAGGCTAGAGTGTACACACAAGTCCTAAAAACTTGGTTTGATGAGGCTTGACTCGTTCCCAGGCTGCGCTTGGAAACGAGATAATGAACCAGTGAAATCGGAAATCGGAAGGCTATATTAAGTAGCAAAAGAATTAAGCGAGATTTCTAAGACCGATCTGGAAGCCCGCTTCGATCCTTCAGCACTTTTGACAGCAGACGTTTATCCACATATATGGCAAGAAGGAAAGGAAGCATTAGAGTACATAACTGATTACTATATCTACGTGGTAGAGTTCTTTCAAGAAGCAGCTAAGTGTGGTGATGTAGTGTTGTTATACATATCCTGAGCTTTACATAGAATACAGTTTAGTTAAGCATTGATCCTCGAATTTAGTGTCTGATACAATATTTTGTTTTCAACAAAGAAATCTCTTGCAAAAGCCCCCTCACACGGTAGAATAACGAGATTTTGCAAGAGGTATTAATCATGAAACCATTTCTGTTTGTAACCGATTTAGATGACACCCTCGTATACCGGACTGTGGGTGATGACAGCGCTTTACCAGAACTAAATCAACTGCTGAGTCAACATCGCCAAGAATACGGTACTAAAATCGTTTATTCTACCGGGCGATCGCCTGTACTTTACAAAGAACTCCAAGCTCAAAAAAATCTTTTGCAACCCGATGCCCTCGTCCTATCTGTGGGTACAGAAATTTACCTTGATGGTACTGATACTCCAGACTCAGGTTGGTCAGAAATCCTTTCTCCCGGATGGGAACGGGAAACTGTATTATCTATTACAAAAAAATATCCTGAGTTAGTTCGGCAACCAGATTCAGAACAGCGTCCCTTCAAAGTGAGTTGTTTTTTAGAACAAGAAGTATCTGCGAATGTTCTACCACAACTTGAAGCTGAGTTGCAAAAAGCTAAATTAAATGTAAAGTTAATCTACAGTAGCGGAATAGACCTTGACATTGTACCCCTGACCAGCGATAAAGGTCAAGCAATGCAGTTTTTGCGCCAGAAGTGGAAATTTGCAGCAGAACAAACAGTTGTCTGTGGTGATTCGGGTAATGATATTGCTTTATTTGCTGTAGGCAACGAACGGGGAATCATTGTGGGGAATGCCCGAAAAGAGTTACTCCAATGGCACAATGAGCATCCCGCAGACTATCACTACCTGGCAAGAGGATTTTGTGCAGGTGGAATTATCGAAGGCTTAAATTATTTTGGTCTCTTGTAATGATTAGTTATTTAAAAGGTATAGTCGCTGGTATCCAAACAATTGGCGCTAATCGCGTGATTCTGACTCTGGAAGTGAATGGCTTGGGGTATGATTTGCAAGTTCCCCAACGCCTAGCAAACCAGTTACCAGAATCGGGAGGAGTAACGCAAATTTTTACCCATTTGCAAATTCGTGAAGAAGTGCCCTTTCTTTATGGCTTTGCTTCCCCAGCCGAACGCGATTTATTTCGCCACTTGCTGACTGTCACAGGTATTGGTGCAGCCTTAGCGATCGCCCTCTTAGACACTCTGGAACTACCAGATTTAGTCCAAGCAATTATCGCTGGCAATACACAAATCCTCATTCAGGCTCCCGGTGTCGGTAAAAAAATCGCCGAACGCATCTGTTTGGAACTGAAAAGCAAATTAGTCGAGTGGCGCAAATCAGCCGGGTTCTTCGTCGCCACAGGCGGGCCAGCACCAGGAATTCTCGAAGAAGTGCAAATGACCCTCTTCGCCTTGGGATATACTGCCCATGAAGTCAGTCACGCCCTGCATGTGGTCAGCGAAGACATCGGACTACCCAAAGATGCCTATGTCGAAGACTGGATTAAACAAGCGATCGCTCATCTCAGTAGCGAACAAGTTTAGTTGTCATTTGTCATTGGTCATTTGTCATTTGTCATTTGTTATTAGTTATTCTCCCCCTGCTCCCTGCCCCCTGCCCAATGCCCAATGCCCAATGCCCAATTCCCAATCCCCAGTCCCCAGTCCCCAGTCCCCATTCCCCACCGATCCTTATGCTTGGCTAGAACAGTCGTTAGCAACAATTCATCGGGCGGACTGGTATCGCTCAGTACAACCGATCAGTGGTCGTCCGGGTGCAACGGTGGTTTTAGCTGGGCAAGAGGTAATTAATTTTGCCAGCAATGACTATTTGGGATTGGCTGGAGATGAACGGTTGATGGCGGCTGCAACTGCTGCGATCGCGGAATTTGGGACTGGTAGTACTGGTTCGAGATTACTCAGTGGGCATCGGGAGTTACACAGGGAGTTAGAAGAGGCGATCGCATCTACCAAACAAACAGAAGATGCCTTGGTATTTAGTTCCGGGTATCTAGCCAATTTGGGTGCAATTACTGCCCTTGTAGGCAAGCGCGATTTAATATTTTCTGACCAGTACAATCATTCCAGTCTGAAAAATGGAGCGATTCTTAGCGGTGCAGCAGTTGTGGAATACCCACACTGCGATATGGCAGTATTGAAAACTCAGTTGAGTCAACAGCGACAAAACTACCGACGCTGTTTGATTCTTACTGATACCGTCTTCAGCATGGATGGCGATTTATGTCCGTTGCCTGCACTGTTGGATCTCGCTGATGAATTTAACTGTATGCTGCTAGTCGATGAAGCTCATGCCACTGGGGTACTAGGAAAAACTGGCGCTGGGTGTGTCGAACATTTTGGATGTACGGGAAAGCCGTTAATTCAAGTTGGCACTTTGAGTAAAGCTTTAGGTAGTTTAGGCGGTTATGTAGCAGGAAGTAGTGCCCTAATTGATTTTTTGCAAAACCGCGCACCCAGTTGGATTTATACCACTGGGCTTTCACCTGCTGATACAGCCGCGGCCTTAGCAGCAATTAAAATAGTGCAACAAGAACCGCAACGCCGCGCCCAATTGTCGGGAAATATACATTATCTGAAAACTTTGCTGCAACAGTTACCTAACCTGAAATTGCTGCCTTCTGAATCACCCATATTATGTTTTCAATTACTTAATGCTACAGATGCGCTCAAAGCTGGAAAACAGCTAAGAGATGCTGGCATTTTTGCCCCAGCAATTCGTCCCCCCACAGTGCCCACAAGTCGAATCAGAATATCTTTAATGGCAACTCATGAAGTAGCACATATTGAAAAATTGGTAGCAGTGCTGAAGGATTGCAATATAATTCGTAATTCGTAATTCGTAATTCGTAATTCGTAATTACATACTTATTGATAAAGTCTTAAAAACTCCCATGAGGTTGTCTCGCCACTGACACAGTTGTACATCCTCTTCAGTCAGTAATTGTTCGATCGGTGATTTAAAGGCTTGAGCGATCGCAAAGTAAGGAATATTGCGCTGATACTAGTCAAATTTGCCTGAAATAAAGTAGCCCCGTTGTTGCGTAATCGGTTTATAAATTTCTTGCACCAATGCTGACTTGCCAATACCGGAGTATCCTGCTATCAGCATCAGTTCAACTTGAGAAGAAGACAGTTTGTCCCTCTTTCCTGCTACTCTGGCGATCGCTGTTCTTACTGTCATACTGTTTACAAGTATTGAAGCAGAAAGCGTCCGTTTAGTGAAATCTATTTTTCTGTAGAGGTTTTATGAGTCTGATTCTTCCCAAACCTACCCTATCCCGTCGTCGGTTACTGCAAGTATCTGGACTTTCAGGGGTAGGTTTTCTTCTTGGTGGCTGTGGAACAGATTTGTTCTCAGATAATTTGCGGCAAATCTCTGAGCCACTAAACCAAAGTCTTGAAGCACTTCTGCTAACTCAAAAACCTATACCTGAATTTCCTGTCAGTGCCATAGAAGCAGATAAATTGCTGGTTAATACCTTTGATTTTACCCCGCAAATCGATCCGGCACAGTTTCGCTTAATAATTGATGGTGAGGTTAATAATGCGATGCAATTGAGCATGGCAGATATTCAAAAACTTCCCTTGACTTCAATGGTAATTCGCCATGTCTGTGTTGAAGGCTGGGCTGCGATCGTTCAATGGGGAGGTGTGCGATTACGAGATTTAGTAGCGCTGGTACAGCCGAAGTCAAATGTCCGTTATGTCTACTTCAAATCTGCCGATGGCTACTATGAAAGCTGGGATCTTGCTTCTGCCATACATCCCCAAACTCTCATGGCTTATCAAAAGAATGGACAACCCTTATCAGTTGATAATGGTGCGCCGATGCGCCTAGCATCCCCAATTAAACTAGGCTACAAGCAAAGCAAATGGGTAACTCAAATTACATTCGTCAGCAATTTGTTACCTACTAAAGGTTATTGGGAAGATCGAGGCTATGAGTGGTTTGCAGGGCTATAAAACAGGCAAAAAGCTAATCTAAATCGGGTTCAACACCTAGCGATCGCAATTGTGCAATCAACCGTTCAGCCCGTTGTCTTTCTTGTTCAGCCCGTTGACTTTGCTGTTCAGCCCGTTGACTTTCTTGTTCAGCCCTTTGACTTTCTTGTTCTGTAGAAGTCAATACCCAGCAGCCTGTCCAATCATACCACCGTAACCAAGGCTGTTCTACATCTTGATAGCGTCCCTGCCAAACACCCAAGCCTAATTCTAGTTCTGGTATCCAGAAGCGCGACTCTGACAGTGTGATTTCAGCATAACGACCACCGTCTAACTTAAATACCCTTAACTCATATTTGTAGCGATCGAATACTATATAATAAGGCACACGCAAAATCTGCTCATATACTTCCCACTTTGCTGGTGGTTGCTTGATATCCCGCAATGTTTGCCCTAAGTCTTCCTTTTCAGTACCTGGAGACAGCAATTCAACCACAATAAAAGGCTGAACTCCCTCTTGCCAAAGGACATAACTTAAACGTAAATCTCGTTGTTCATAGAGGCGGGAAACACCTAAAACGGCAAACCAATCTGGTCGCTTATACCATAGTGGACGGCGCGGATCGTAATAAAGATTCAGATCGCTAGCAACAAATATCTCGTCGCTTGGATAATTTGGTGGACGAAAGGTTTCGTCTAACAGACGAGGTTGCAATAAATGAAACTGATCGGGCAAACCAGGCTCCTCTGGGTCTTCACTAGGAAGATCGTACATGGTTGGCAATACATCTTTTGGCGATCGCGGCGGGTCAGTTTGATACATCATAAAGCAATCCTGATGATGAAACTCTCAGTTCTATTATGATTTAATTGTTTTTGAGTAACTCAACACCTTGCAGAACGCGGCAGCATAAATTTCTCGCCTTCTGCTGCAAATTTACCACGAACCATCAGCACGGTTTCATCAAATGTATGGGTGAATGCTTGCACATCTTTGACATCCAGAAGTTCTGGACTAAAGTAAATCACTACTTCTTCAATGGGTTGAGGTATCTTACTAAGAATATTCTTCAAAGAACATATCTGCGTTGTCACTAAATCGAAAAGATGAAGTCGGTTATCTTCTATCTCCATACAGGCGATTAAATCTAAATCTTCTGCATAATATAAGGGACGACTTCCTTCATTGACACAGAACACAGGTTTTTCGTTGACTACGCCAACTATATTAGAGACAGGAATGCGTGTTTCCAAAAGTCTGTGTAGCAATGTGTAATCTTTAGTATTGGTAAAATCCAGTATTCTGAAGCTATCAGTGCTACTTGTGGAGTTACACTTAATTTTGAAGATGTGTTCTTCGACAACACGAAAGCCAAAAGGTAAGTACAACTCTGGTTGTGGTGTCGTCAGTACCAGGGTTTCATAAAGGCGATCGCGATCGCAATACCCTAGCACTTCCTGCATCACTTCCCGGTAATACCCTCTCCGGCGAAATTCTGCACGGGTAGCTACTCCATGAACTCCTCTGACAGTGAGCCTTTGTCCCATAATTTGCATGGGAATTTCTAACACTCCCACATGGGTAATAGCTATATCATCATGAAAGCGAATAAAGGGAGTTGAAGCTGTTTCCCAGGATGCACCTAGTTTTCTTGCACATTCTGCTAAACTGCTGAGTCCGGGAAATGTGACTTCCATCAAGTCAAAAAGCTTATCGCTTAAGCTGGGATCGGCAGAAAATGACTGTTTGAAACGATACTGGCTCATAGTTCAAGTATTACAATCAATTCAGTAGAGACTACAAAATCAATTCCAGCAAATCCAGAAAAAATAAATGAGTAATGAGTAATGAGTAATACCCATTACTTATTACTTATTACTCATTACTTCAAATAAGACTAAGCTATACTTCTCGCCAGTAGGCAAAAAGCCAATTTGTTGATAAACTGCTTGGGCTGCTTGGTTATTAGCACCTGTAAATAGGATGGCACGTTTTACTAAGAGCGATCGCGCATTTATAGCCGTCGCCAGTAGTGTTAGGACATCAACAGACGATCGAACCTAAACACAAAAAGACTTTTCACCCAGTCCTTAGTCCCCAGTCCCCAGTCCCTAGTCCCCAGTCCCCAGTCCCCAGCTATAACAATGAACCTGTTACCACACTTTTGGCGTAGGCTTTACACCGCAGTGCTGGCGGTGTCCACAACCGAAAAGTATTGGGTGCAAATTTATACTTTTGAGTTCTTGATAGTTTCCACTACTGCATAAGTTGAAAAATCACCCAAGAAAAGCTTACGCATAATTGAATAATTGATGATAAGTTTGTAGATAATATATGAAATCAATAATGCACCTATTACCCTAATTCCTGGAGATGCAAATATTGGGTAATTTTTAATAGTTATTTGTATTGGTTGATGCAAATACATAATGAGCATAGAAGCACTACCAAGTTCGCGTAGGGCATTTCCTATGTAAGACTTATTATGAAGTAGTATCGCCAATTGCTGTGTAATAATAATACCAGACAAAGCTATGATTACATTAAAAACTAATACACTATAGGTAGTATTTTTCATATTAAAATTGAAATATAGCAAAGACCTATTATCTAGTAAAAATGCAGACAGAAATATTATTATTACTAATATTAATGTCCTCGAATTAATTAATAATGATTTAGCTGCCATGTGTCCTAACCAATAAAATGGAAGTGCCATTGCAACTACATTAATATTCCAAGGGAAAATAACATTTTTAAGGAAGTAATAATTAATCATTGCTAAACAATAACAGCCAAGAATAATTTTTATCATCAGCCAATTATTAGAGCCAAACTTTATATAGATCGGGTTATATACCTGCTGCGTAAGAAATAAACAAGTTACAAACCAAAATACACCAAACCAAAGCACCAGATTTGCCCCACCATATAATTGTTTCCAAATTATCATCAATGTATATATGATAATTTGATCTATCGGCAATAATTTTTTTTGCTGCCAACTGTCAATTATCAATGGTAAATACTGAAATAGAGTAAATAAAAAAAGAAATGAAAAATAGGGTACTAGAAGATGAAATATTTTTTTCTTAAAAAAAGTATAGTAGTCAGTTTTTTCTTTATAGAGATATCCACTGATAAAGAAAAAAAGCGGCATATGAAACCAGTAAATATATTTCGATATCGGGTTGACTATATGTCCTACAACAACTGTAATTATGGCAAGACCTTTCCAACAATCAATCCATTCAATTCTTTCTTTTACTATACGCTCAACTATTTCTGATTTTACCATTTTAATTATTTTTTTATACTACAAAATTAAGGCTATACCATAGACTTTTTTATAAAACAATAAATTTTGTCTCATATATATTATTTTCTAATTAATCTGCACAAAATTGTTATAAGTTGTAAATCATAAGGCTAACAGTATTTATGATAAAAATCAATTGCTAAAAATCTGCATTAAGATTATTTCTTCCCTTGGATATACTTATTTAGATTATGATAAATTACTGAGGACTTAGCGAAGTACAAATTTTTATACAATTGCAAAAATCCCTTTATTGCAAGGATACCTAGTAAAGAAGAATTTAGTATTAAATAAACATCTCTCTATTGGCAGAAATTTAAGTCTATAAAATTAAGCATTAAGACCCGACCGCACAAGAAGATTATGCAGGATAGTGGTGAAGCGATTAGCATAAAATTTGACCCCTCAAAACTTTTCAAACACCCTCTTAAGGCGCTAAAAACTGATGATAAAGACGTGATTGAATAATTAGACCTGGGAACAACGGCGTTGTTGATGCTCTCCCCAGTTGGGGCAATACCGTTTTGTTAAGGAATTTCTGCGTTGAGGTAAGCAGGGGAAGCAGGGGTAGATGAGAGGCAGGGGAGAAAAGAGGGTCATTGTTCAGTAATTCTTCTCTCAAGAACAGCTTCTTTTCTTCCCTTGCTCAAGAACAGCCTGCTTCAACAAAGAAATTCCTTAACCGAACGGTATTTACTGCTGGGCCCTACGGCTTTCTCTGATTAAATGATTTAATTAAGCTCCAGCTTGTCTTTTTGATCGGACAAGCTGGAGATACTAATTGCTAATGTTGGTTCAGGACTGCCGATAGCAGGCAAACTCCATTGAAAAAGTAGCCATGCCAGAAGTGAGCGATCGCAATTCTGTAGAATACCCAAACATTCGCGCCAGCGCTACTTCTGCCCGAATCACCGTGTATCCCTGCATTGTCTCGGAACCCAACAACAAACCTCGACGGGAGGATAAGTCACCCTGAACCCTTCCCATAAACTCGTTGGGTGTTTCCACCTCAACAAGCATGATGGGTTCCAGGATGTAGGGTTTTGCATTAGCGATCGCACCTTCAATTGCTTGATGGGAAGCTGACCGGAAAGCCAATTCTGAAGAGTCAATTGGGTGATAAGAACCACCATCCAGAACGACTTTCACCCCAGTTACCGGATAGCCTTCCAGCTGTCCTGATTGCATCGCCTCACGGAAACCTTTCTCACACGCCGGGATATATTCTTTGGGAATCGCACCCCCAGCCACTCGATTCTCAAAGACAAACGGCTGATCTGTGGGTTCAATCCATCCAGTAATATGGGCGTACTGACCGGGGCCGCCTGACTGTTTCTTGAATCGGTAGTCAAAAGTAGCTTGTTGCCTAATGGTTTCCCGGTACGCCACGGCAGGATTACCAACGTAAACCTCGGCATTATATTCTCGTTGAATGCGTTCGAGATAGATTTCCAAGTGGAGTTCGCCCATCCCAGAAATCAGAGTTGATCCTGATTCGGGGTCGATACTCAACCGGAAGGTGGGGTCTTCCCTTTGAAAGCGATTGAGTGCTTTGGAAAGGCGATCGCTATCTTCCTGTTTCTTGGGCGTAATTGCCAGCGTAATTACTGGTTCCGGTACAAACATCTTCTCTAGAGATACCAGTGGTTCTCCAGAACAGAATGTATCACCAGAAGCACAATCTACACCCAACAGAGCCACAATATCCCCAGCAACGGCAACTTTTACCTCTTCTCGCTTATTGGCGTGCATTCTCACCAAGCGACCGATTTGCACTCGCTGTTCAGTCCGCGAGTTGTAGACGGTATCGCCGGGTTTGAGCGTCCCAGAGTAAATCCGGGTATAGGTCAACTGCCCAAAGGATTCGACAGTGAGTTTAAATGCCAATGCTATCAAAGAAGCATCGGGGTTAGGGTAGACACTCACCGACTCTGCGGTTTTGACCACTTCTCTATCTATAGGAGATGGTAGATAAAGCGTAACTGCATCCAATAAGTTTTGTACTCCTTTATTTTTGAATGCCGAACCCAGCAGTACAGGCGTGAATTCTAGACTCAAGGTTGCCTGTCGAATGGTTTCCCAAATGAATGCTTTGGGAATTTCCTCACCCGCCAGTAGCATCTCCGTCATCGGTTCTGAGAACAGCGACAAAGTATCTAGCAACTTCTCCCGTGCCTGTTGCGCCTCATCCCTAAGAGCTTCGGGAATCGAATTTTTGACGTGATTTTCCCCGTTTTCACCCTCAAAGTAGTCAGCAGTCATTTCTACCAGGTCAATCACTCCCTGGAATTGGTCTTCACTGCCGATAGGATACTGGATCAACATTGCATTGAGTTGCAAGCGATCGCGTATTCCCTGTACTACACGAAATGGATCTGCTCCCGTCCGATCCATTTTGTTGATGAACGCCAAACGCGGCACTCGGTAGCGCTTCATTTGCCGATCCACCGTAATGGACTGGGACTGCACGCCCGCCACAGCACACAGCACCATCACTGCCCCATCCAATACCCGCAGGGCGCGTTCCACTTCAATTGTGAAATCTACGTGTCCAGGTGTATCAATCAGGTTGATTTGCGTATCGTGCCACTAGCAGGTGGTAGCAGCAGAAGTGATGGTTATACCATGTAGTTTTTCCTCTGGCATAAAATCCATCGTTGCACCCTTACCGCCTCCCCGCACTTCCTCAATAGCGTGGATTCTGCCCGTGTAGAAGAGAATTCGCTCTGACAGCGTAGTTTTACCAGAGTCGATGTGGGCAGAGATACCAATATTTCGGATGCGTGTTCGGGGAATCATAAAATTTCCTTTTGTTCAAGCGACAAACAGTCACCAACTGAGTGGTGATATTTTTTGTATTATATATGTAGTATAAATAAAAGACAAGGCTGATAATACAGACAAACAGTTCTGACTTTTTACGATATCTGAAAAACCTCACTTCTATTTCTCTCTCCTAAAAGGAGAGAGACTTTGAATTTTCCCCCTTCCCGCGACGAGTTGGGGGTTAGGGGGTTAGGTTTTTCGTGGGCCTTTCTAGCTGACGCGAAAAGTCAGACAGTTGATATTTGCCCTAGCTGACGTTTAAAATAGATATTCAAGCGGAGGAAATGAAAGCTTGAAATTGATATTGGTAGCTCCCGACTCTTTGTTGTGTGCAGCCTTTGAAGAACATTTTAATTACTTACCCAATGTAGAAATAGTGAATAACTATTTCGAGTGGTTGCCAGATTTTGATTGTATGGTCAGCCCTGCTAACTCTTTTGGAATGATGGATGGTGGCATAGATGCGGCAATTATCCGTTTTTTCGGCCCTTCCTTAATGGCAAGAGTCCAGCAGCGCATTCTTGAGGATTATTTGGGCGAACAGCCTGTGGGAACATCAATGATTGTGGAAACAGGCCATCACAAACATCCTTTTTTGGCTCATACACCGACTATGCGAGTTCCCATGATTATTGCTGGGACAGATATTCCTTATATTGCGATGTGGGCGATGCTGCTGGCAGTTCGCCACCATAATCAACACGCTAGGCAAAAAATTAACACCATTGCCTGTCCTGGATTGGGTACGGGAATAGGACGAGTGCCATACACTGAAGCTGCTAGACAGATGGCATTAGCTTATGACCATTTTCTCTATCCACCTAAATATCTCAATTGCATAGTTGCGGCTGAAAGACAACTTCAGATATGGGAAGGAGGAGATTTTAGGTAAAGTAGGACTTTGGATAATAGTCTGAGTTCATTACCAGGGAAAATATAGTGTTCCCAATGGTGTTAAAAATTTAAATGCAATTTATCAAATATTTTTGCAACCTGAAGATAAACACTATTAATTAAGGGAGCTTTATGTTCTTATTAAAGTTCATAAAAAAATATTAATTTTTAATACATAAATTGATTTTCTGACTCTCAATTTTATTTCTCGTATTTTACCATTTTAAGTAGAATCAGGGAGTGATAAATCCTTGATTTTATGGGAGTTTTGAATTTAGCGTCGACCGAAATGGTAAAAGACGATTATTTAGTTTTGTCATAAATTTAATATAACTAAAAATCTAAGGTAATGTATACATGACTTCCAGCATTACAGACAAAATCCAAAGACATACTCTTTTAGTAGATGTGAATAACAAAAACCGAATTGCTTACCAAGCTAACCGCACAGCGATCGCTGCATTCAATGCAATCGTAATGGCAGGAGCAGAGGCTTATATCAATGGGCTAAAAATCCCCGATACTCTGCTTAAATCCCTTTTAAATCTCTCCATGCAAATCAGCTACAAATATTTTCCTTCTCTTTTAGTTCCCTATGAATGGCTGTTGCAAGAAAGCGATCGCCTTGCAGAAGGGTCACACGAACTAATGAAGATTCAATACAACCTACCCGAAGAAATGTTCAGTCTAATGTTAAAAGAGACAGAACTTTTATATCCCAAATACACAATGGCTTTATGGGAAAAAGGAGCATCTAACCTTGAGCAAGCTCAAATGCAGATGCTCGATGATTTGATCGCAAAAGCAGGCATCGAAGACGGAGATGAAATCTTAGATTTGGGATGCGGTTGGGGTTCTGCATCAAATTACATTCTTTCCCGGTTTCCGCATGTAAAAGTAACGGCTCTTAATTTGAGCCACGGGCAATGCGAATATATGCGGAAAAAAATGCGAGACCCTACCAGTTACCTCAGTTCAGATAGATTCACTCTATATGAAAAGGACTTTAATGATATTGATTTTGAGAATAAGTTTGATAAAGTTATGGCGATTGGCCTGTTTGAACATGTAGGGAATTTAACGAAATCATTTCAAAAACTGGCTTCTCTCCTCAAAGATGATGGCAAGGTGTTAATTCACATAATCACAACCAGATTACCTTATAATATAACCCATCCTTTTATCGACAAATATGTTTTTCCAAACATGCGGGTATGGAGTTATGATGTCATCCCAAAGATTAATACAGACCTGAAAACTATTAATCAATGGTATTTAAATGGCGCTAACTACTCAAAGACTCTGATAAATTGGTTGATGAGTTTTGACCAGAACCAAGCTAAAGTCAAAGATTTAAATTATGGCATGAACTATGGCAAGTTCTGCCGGATGTGGAGACTTTATTTACTCTTGTGCATTGTGTATTTTGACGGTTGTGATGGTGAAATTCTTGGTAATGGTCAATACTTGTTGGTTCATGCATGATAAGTTAATTGCATAAGTCCTAATAATCTAGCGATCGCCCAACCTATCGAGAGCAATTTTTGGCTTTTTATTTGTAGGAGCCAACAATAAGTGTGTGAGTAGCATTGAATGGCAAATAAACGTTTCTATCACATTGGCTTTGGGCAAGATGATTTAGGTTCATCGGCTCCTAATATGGCTCTATTATCTGGCGATCCAGAGCGATCGCACCTAATTGCCCAAACTTATTTACAAGATGTCCGCGTGTTGTCAGAAAATCGCGGACTCAATAGCTATGTTGGATACTTATCTAATGGTCGCAGCATCTTATCAGCTACAAGTGGTATGGGTGCGCCTTCATTAAGTATTGTTGTCAATGAGTTGGTACAAGTAGGAATCCGGCAAATTATTCGCATTGGAACTTGCGGTTCCATTCAATCTTATATACCAGTCGGTAGCGTTGTTATTAGCAGTGCAGCATTATGCCGCCAAGGTGCAGCGAATGACATTGCACCTGTGGAATATCCAGCCGCAGCCGATCCTTTTCTTACAGTTGCTTTAGTTAAAGCCGCACGAGAATTAAAGGTTGAACATTACATCGGAATTACGGCATCAGTTGATACTTTTTACGAAGGACAAGAACGCACTGATTCAGCCAATCCAAATTTAATGCGATCGCTGCATGGCATCACAGAAGAATATCGGCACTTGAATATCTTGAATTACGAGATGGAATGCGGCACACTATTCAAAATGGCAGGAGTCTATAATTTTGTCGCAGCAGCTATTTGCGGTGTAGTTGCTTCGCGTACTGATAGTGAAAATATCATTCTAGAACAAAAAGATATCGCCGTTAAAAATGCGATCGCAACTGCTGTAAATACAGCAGCAACCTTTGAGTAAGCTAACAAATTTATCTTATCCAACTTATTAGTATGTCAGATTGAATCTGCTCTAAGTAGTTTCATCATGTCTTTACCTAATCTTTAATTTTCCAATCAGTAATTCTATGTAAGATGTATTGAGTAAGATGCGATTTTATATTTTTGAGATACATATATAAAAAATTAGCTAATTAAAAACTAAAAAAGTGGTTATAAATGTCTATTTTAGATAGATATAATTTAAGTTTTTATATTAAAAGCCTGTTCTTTTAACACCATGTTTTACAGCCACCATGATGAGTTTAGATATTAAGAGTAGTCAAAAAAAATGGAGCGCGGTATAACATGAAGAATGCTTGGAGGCGTTGGATTACAACCGTTAATCTAGCTGCAATTGCACTAATGCCGACGCTGATATTTTTAGCATTCTCTCATCGGGCAACAGCAGACGATCCAGGAGCGTGTTACATGATAACTTCCTCTGGTAAAACCGTTGGATTGGGAAGAATTTGTGGCAATATCATAGCTGCACCTTCAGACAATAGAGTTTTTCGAGTCTCAATCAAACGCCGTTTTGGTGGAACTCCTGTGATTGATGTCACCTTCAACGACAAAAAAACCTTTGAAATGATTGTAGATACAGGTGCTAGTGGAACCATTATCACTCAAGATATGGCGAATACACTTAACCTCCAGGCTACAGGTACAATGCAAGCCCAAATTGCTGATGGTAGTGAAGTAAAATTCTCAACCAGTAAGGTAAAATCTATTGCAGTAGGTGGAGTTACAGCCAATAATCTTCAAGTAGCGATCGCACCAAAAGCAAGCATCGGGCTACTAGGGCACGATTTTTTTGGCAACTATGATATTAAAATTCTGGAAACAGAAGTTGAATTTCATCACCGCTAATGCTTGCAGCTTGTAACTTTTTGAGGTTTTTATATTGAAATATTAAAAGGAATCTGAGCCAAGGTACTCAGCACTCCTGAAGCCGGTTAAGAGCGTTATAGAATAGAAATAAACCTGACATACATTACGCTGATTCAGCATAATTGCCCATGACCACTTCTAAACGCCAATATCACATTACTACTTTCGGTTGTCAGATGAATAAAGCTGACTCAGAGCGCATGGCTGGCGTTTTGGAAGACATGGGCTTTGAGTGGTGTGAAGATCCGAATCATGCAGATGTGATTCTCTACAATACCTGTACAATTCGGGATAATGCTGAACAAAAGGTATATTCCTATCTTGGCAGACAAGCAAAGCGCAAACACGAGCAACCTGATTTAACCCTCATTGTCGCTGGTTGTGTTGCCCAGCAAGAAGGAGAAGCGCTGTTGCGGCGAGTGCCAGAATTAGACTTGGTAATGGGCCCACAACACGCCAACCGTCTGAAAGATTTGCTGGAGTCAGTATTTGAAGGCAACCAAGTTGTTGCAACCGAAGCAGTTCACATTATTGAAGATATCACCCAGCCGCGACGAGATAGTACAGTGACCGCTTGGGTAAATGTGATTTACGGCTGTAACGAACGCTGCACTTATTGCGTAGTTCCCAATGTGCGCGGTGTCGAACAATCTCGCACGCCGTCAGCTATCCGGGCTGAAATGGCAGAATTAGGACGGCAAGGTTACAAAGAAATTACTCTACTCGGTCAAAATATTGATGCTTACGGCAGAGATTTACCTGGAGTCACACCAGAAGGTCGGCATCTGCACAACTTTACAGATTTGCTTTATTACGTACATGATGTACCGGGAATTGAAAGGTTAAGATTTGCTACTAGCCATCCCCGTTATTTTACTGAAAGATTAATTCAGGCTTGTGCTGAGTTACCCAAGGTGTGCGAACACTTCCACATTCCCTTTCAATCTGGGGATAACGAACTTTTAAAGGCGATGGCGCGGGGTTATACCCATGAGAAATATCGCCGGATTATCGATACCATTCGGCGGTATATGCCAGATGCCTCGATTAGTGCCGATGTAATTGTCGGTTTTCCTGGGGAAACAGAAGCACAGTTTGAAAATACCCTGAAACTGGTGGAAGATATTGGCTTTGATATGTTGAATACAGCAGCATATTCGCCGCGTCCGGGGACACCAGCCGCTTTGTGGGACAATCAACTGAGTGAAGAAATTAAAAGCGATCGCCTGCAACGGCTCAATCATCTGGGAAACTTAAAAGTAGCAGAGCGATCGCAACGTTACTTTGGACGCATTGAAGAAGTTTTAGTAGAAGACCAAAATCCTAAAGATTCAACCCAGGTGATGGGACGCACTGGCGGTAATCGTTTGACCTTTTTTAGCGGCAACATCAAAGAACTCAAAGGGCAGTTAGTAAAGGTAAAAATTACCGAAGTTCGACCTTTTAGTTTGACGGGTGAACCAGTTGAAGTGAGGCAAACTGTTTTGCACTAAGAAGTATTTGAAGATTATACCCTGATTTATGATGAAGTTACCGCAAACGATTCCAGTTCTTCTTTTTGGGGCTAGCTTGGCTGTAATTTCCCCTCAACATTGTGCTGCTTTCACTGTTCAAGAAATAGCTATTCTTGCTCAAGCATCAAACGATTTGCCAATGGTCAAATCGGCTGGACTGTCCCCCGATATGGATGTGCCTTGGTCTAAAGCCGTAAGAATTGTTGACCCTTTTGAAGGGGAGTTGGTTGGAGTTTTCGACCGCAATTCTTTAGGTGGCTATTTGTACCGTGGGGGTTCAACGCAAGTTATTAGTTTGTGGACACCTTCGAGCATTCGAGTACTCGTAACAGTAAATTCGGGTCAAGCAATGTCTTCTTTCTACACCGCAGGTCGTGTGTATCCCAGACCTGACTATCTAAGATTTGTCACGACTAAAAAAGTCGATAAGCTTTTGCTCAAGGTCAGAGAAAAAGTTTTTCAATTAGACGGTTCAACCGGCACATTTGCTGTCAGTCCAGAATTAGCCACTGCTTTGAAAAATGCTCCAGATGAGAATTTAGATATCAGACTAGTTTTAGAAGGAGGTCAAACTGTTGATAGCGAAATTGGTAAAGGGACGGTAAAAGCTTGGCGAACTATTTATTAAACTATTATATTTTTCAACCAAGTATTTTCTATGTTTAATAAAGGAAAAACCTCTCCTTTCTCATCAAAACTTGACTGATAAAACTTATTTATGGATTTAATAAGAACGAACATTGTTAGAAGTAAGCCTGATTAATTCTTCAACATTGTTTGAGATTGTATTGCAAATAGTATTTAAAGGTAAGTCATTAGGATCAAAGCCAAAAGGTTCTTCAATTTCTGAACCAATTTGTTCAATACTTAATAATGTAAAACTGACAAAAGCCATTACTATCCCAGTCCACCAATTTAAAAAGCTCACAATTTCCAAAGGTAATATAAGACAAAAAATTAATAACAGTTGTCTTAATTTAATAGTATATATCAAAGGCAATGGCGTTTTTAAAATACGTTCGCAACCGCCTAAAATATCTACTAACTCATTTACACAATTATGTAAAGTAGTTAGTTGATAGACATTTAGGCAATTTCGGTCATGCTGATACTGCAAGTAATCTCCTATCCAATAAGCAATTTGTAGTGGAGGATGATCGCTATCTTGGAGGTATAAATATTGTTTTTCAGACATTAATGATGCCAACTGAGTGTCTAAAGGCCCCGATCTAAGATGTAACTTCATTGCAACTGCAAAAGCAGTCACTAACCGAAGCATTGCTTCTTTTTCTAATTTATCTTGTGGTGTCTTCTCTTTAACTATTATCGCAATTCCACGAGTTAAGTTACGCGATGTATTAACTAAAGCTCCCCATAGTTGACGACCTTCCCAAAATCTATCATGGGCTGTATTCGTCCGAAAGACTAATAGTAATGTAAAGCCAATATTAAAGCTTAAAACAGCATTGGTAAGAATATTGCTAGAATCTGAAAATGCTATTGGTAATCCTAAATGAGCTAAAAATGATATGAAAGTACCATATATAGTACAAAAAATTACCCAAGGAAGAATAATAGAGATAATTGACCTTTCAAGCCGAAGAGTTACTTGAAGCCAGTTCAGCTTTTCGCCTTTGTAAAGATGATACTTTTCTCTTAAAGAGTTTTTAGAATTATTTTGAAAATAGTTAGGTTGTTTCATGTTGTTAAGGTTTGAGGATTACATCAATTAGCAAACTAACTTTTTTAGCTAAATATATCTTGCTTAAGGAAGACGTATACACGATGTAGGTTTTCATATAGTCACCATAATGGAACTATAATAAACATAAATTATAGTAGTTCTAACATTGAAATTTATTTCTGTGAACTATCTTTAGGTAGGGAAATTCAATACTGTCTTCCAATTCTTCACCACAAACCTGATTTTCTGCTTATATTGATTAAAGGTTGTGGTATTTCGCTGCTTTATGAGATAATTAGACAAAATTTTCAGCTATTTATAATAAATATTTAATTTTTCTTACCGACAGAGCGATGTCTACGACAGACTACGCCTAAACATCTTGGGTTAATAGCAGTGTAGCGAATGTGTAACTCTTAAGCTATCAAAGGAAATCAACCCAATTAAATTTGATATTAAGCCAGGAAGTTACCCAATTTTAGATGTCCATTTTGAGGAAAACCATTCTTGGGTGAAGAGTTATGCAAATCCTTTTTAAAAGGACAAAACTATATGATTACTAGATGATTTAGTTGAAACTTATTTTAATAAAGATTTATCAACAGTATTTACACAACTTGGCATTGAAAGTATCAAAGTTACTGAAATCAATCGGCAAATTCTCAAAAAATTAATCTTCGCTCAATAGTTACTAGAGTATGTTGGAGGTAAAAGCGATCTTGCTATCAATAAAGCTGATAATATTAAAACTATTAAGGCGCGATCGCATTAGTCAGGCTACATATCAGCAGGCAATCCTAACAGTGCAGATAAAGGCAGAGAACTAACAGAGGAATATTTGACGCAATCAAATTATTTCAATCAATTATTGCTGGTCGCAGTACTGTTAATGGTAATAGATGAGTTTAATCTTTAAACTCCCCTCAATCAGATAGTGAGTTAAAAAATTTATAGTTTCTGTCCTGCATAAATCGATCGCACTTCGCCGTTACGTCGGACGACTGCTTCGCCATTACTGACATCTACTAGTGTCCAACCGCTTGAGCCGATACTTTCACCCATATTGATGCGGCGAGTCACGCCATCAATTTTAAACAAAGCGGCAGATTTGTTGCCCAACTCTAGCAATCCCTCTAAGGTATTACTCGGAGCAACTGCGATCGCCGTTGCCGGATATACTTGTTCTTGGGTAATAGTTGGTTCTGACTCTGGTGCGAGTGCAGCACGCAATGGAACTACTGGTAATGCAGGCAGAGGTTTGGGTGTTTGGCGCACGGTAATGGGTGCAGTTTTGGCTGCCACCGGTTTTAGTTCGGCTCGTACAGCCGCAGCTAACATATTGACAGTTACAGGCTTGGCAGCTTGTCGCACTGTATTCAGGGCAGTTTTGACAACATTAGGTTGAGATACCCGTAACGCGCTGGCAACTTGTGGTAAAAGTGTGGGAGTCCCCGGAATGGCTGGAAGGGCGTAGCGCATTGGTGACGGCGCTTGATAAACGGGGACATAGATGCGCTCAACAACGCTTCCAGAACGATTAGGGGCAGGTGGTGTATTATTAGCTAGAAGTGGAAGTGCTGGTAGATTACCAGTTGCTTGCTGGCGACCAAAGGCTATTTGGTTAGTATTTGCCTGACTGGAGAATCCTGGATTGAAAGATTTTTGATTGCTTTTTGCTCCTTGCTTATCTATAACAGCCAGCGATTGGAGCATATAGTCAACTAACTCTGCCTCAATTTCTGTTTTTACGGGCAACCGTGACTGCGATTGCGGCAATAGAAGCGCTGACTCAGGCAATTTGTTATTTAAAAGATATACGACTCCAGACTGCACCAAGTAGATCGTACTAGCGATCGCCACGCCTAAAGTTGTTCCTACAATCAGCAGTTTGCCCAAAACCGAACTAGTTTTTTGACGCTTTCTACTAACTGGTTTAACAGTAGAGGTGTCAAATACAACGGTACTCAATTGCTTGTGCCGATCTTGAGCAACTGACTGTACTCCTTGGTTCAGAGTAATCTGTGGTATCATAACTGTTTGCAGAGGCACGTATTCTGGAGGCGATTGGCGTTGAGCTTGGGCGGAAACTCCAGCAACAGAGTGGCTCGATCTGTTCTGACTACTGTGCCTAACAGTTTGAGAAGGCAGATTACCACTAGCATCCAGAATGTAGTCGATATCGGCAAAGAGTTCATCCATTAGGCCATCAGCATAGTTTTCTATCGACCAAGGCTCGTTGGTGATTAAGTCTTCTGATGGTTCTGGTACTATGAGACGGGTGCTGGCTTCTTGTAACATAGACGTTCTGGGTTGTTGCTTGGACGAGGAAACGCCACTTCTACTGACTTGAAAGTGCTGAGTGCTGAGTGCTGAGTGCTGAGTAAAAATACCAGTTCCCAGTTTCCAGTCCCCAGTCCCTCTTTCATACTTGGTGGTGAAACTTGTTTCATTGAGACTGCCTGAAAATTAGGATTATCAGAGGAGGCAGTAGGTCGAGGGCAGTTATTACTGAAGTAAATAAGTATGAATAAAAACTTCAGATTTGGGTAATTACCCTGTTTAAAAAGAAGAATTGTATTGAGATGTATCGGGCGATAAACAAACAGAGGAGCCGCTTTGCCTCCGGTCTTTCGCCAATCCTATGCAGTTGTGCGTGGGTTACTCCTGCCTCCTGCCTCCTGAATAATGAAACATCCAATCCCCCATCTAATTGAGATAAGTTGATTGAGTGTTGGTATTAAACTCAACTTGCATCTGGGGATTGTTGATGATGCCACTACTAATCTTTATGTCATCTATCATACCAATCTCTCTCCCTACTACTATACTCAGTCTTTATCAAGCTTGTGTTAAGCTAACGCTGGAAACTCTGACTGGCTCTTGCTTCTACGCAATTCTAGATATAATAATAAGGCGTTAATATCCGCTGGGTTGACACCACCTATACGTGCAGCTTGACCAAGGGTAAGTGGTTTTATGTGAGTCAGCTTTTCCCGTGCCTCTTTAGAAAGAGTATCAATTGTTGTGTAGTCTAAATCCCCAGGTAACTGGCGGTGCGCTTGGCGGGCAATTTGGTCAATTTGATTTTGTTGCCTTGCGAGATAGCCAGAATACTTGATGTCAATTTCTGCGCCTTCTTTCTCGGCCCGGTTGAGGTTGGGGTTTCCCAGTCCGAACCTGTCGAGATCGACGTAATGTAATCCTGGACGCCGCAACAAGTCGTTGAGGGTAATCGAACCTTTAATTGCTTGTTGGGTATCAGATGCGATCGCTATTCCAATTTCATCATGTTCTTTAACTCGTGTGGCTTGCAGTCTTTGTTTTTCTGTGGTGATATTACCCTGTTTTTGGGTAAACATATCCCAGCGGCGATCGTCAATTAAACCAATCTCCCTTCCCAAGGGTGTCAGACGTTGGTCGGCATTGTCAGAACGCAATAGCAATCGGTACTCTGACCTACTTGTAAGCATCCGATAAGGTTCCCGTAGGTCTTTTGTACACAGGTCATCAACTAGCGTTCCAATGTAACTTTGCTCGCGGGCAAAGACAATCATTTCTTGAGAGCGAACAAATCGAGCGGCATTAATTCCCGCCACCAGCCCTTGAGCAGCAGCTTCTTCATAACCTGTGGTGCCGTTAATCTGCCCAGCACAAAACAGCCCCGCAATCTTTTTAGTCATTAGTGTGGGGTAACACTGAGTTGCTGGTAAATAGTCATATTCCACTGCATAAGCGGGACGCAGCATCACACATTTTTCCAAACCAGGGAGAGTCCGCAACATTTGCAGTTGCAAATTTTCTGGCAACCCTGTAGAAAACCCTTGAATATAAAGTTCGGGTATATCCCTTCCTTCTGGTTCAATAAAGATTTGGTGGCTTTCTTTATCGGCAAACCGGACAATCTTATCTTCGATACTAGGACAATAGCGCGGCCCTTTGGCTTCTACCCAACCACCATAAACTGGCGACAGGTGCAAATTTTCTTGAATCAGGCGATGGGTTTCGGCGGTTGTGCGGGTGATGTAGCAAGGCATCTGTTCCCGTTCTATCCACACATCTGGGTCAAAGCTAAACCAGCGCACATCTTCATCTCCTGGCTGGATGAGCATTTTACTATAATCTACCGATCGCTTATCTACCCGCGCCGGAGTTCCAGTTTTAAGTCTGCCGGTTTCAAATCCCAAGCGATTTAGGGTTTGTGTCAATCCTTCAGCCGCAAATTCCCCAGCGCGTCCGGCTGGCATTGATTTGTTACCAACCCAAATTTTGCCTCCCAGGAAGGTGCCGGTTGTCAAGATGAGTGCTTTACATTGGAATCCTACACCAAAATATGTTTCAACGCCGATGACTTCATTGTTAGCGCCCAGCACCAAATCTGTTGCCATACTTTCGCGGATTGTCAAGTTTTCTTGATTCTCAACAACATTTTTCATCACCGCTGCATATTCGCGCTTGTCTGTCTGGGCGCGTAATGCCCAAACAGCAGGCCCCCGTGAAGAGTTGAGGATACGTTTTTGCAAGTAGGTGCGGTCTGCTACTTTACCAATTTCCCCGCCGAGTGCATCTACCTCATGAGTCAACTGAGATTTAGCCGGGCCACCTACTGCTGGGTTACAAGGTTGCCAAGCGATTTTATCCAAGTTGAGCGTCAATAGCAGGGTACGACAACCGAGGCGTGCAGAGGCGAGAGCTGCTTCGCAACCGGAGTGACCTGCACCGACGACTATGACATCAAAAGCGTCTTGGAATTCAACGGAATTGTGCATGGTCATACTTACAGGATCGGCAAGCTTAGAGTTCTTTTCAATTTTAACTGTTCCAGTGGTTTCATGGATGTAACTTTCTGATAAAAAAGTTATCAAACTTACTAGTACTCAATTAAAAGCAAGGTTCCATTTTTTAAGTTTAGTAATAAGTGAAAAATCTCATCTTTTTAAAATTTGTGACAATATTCCGGTTTTTCGTTCGCAGTTATTGTTCAGAGCGTTAACCCAGCACAAATTAATTTACAACTGGTATATATTAGATGTTTTATCGAATTTGAATTTAACGATAGTTCAGTGTCGATAAACTATCTGCGATTTTAATTCAGCAATAATCAATATCGTCAAAAAAAGTATTAACTTTATTTTTGATCGCTAATTAATTATTTAGAATGAAACTTACCCTCAGAAATCAAAGAAATATTACTAGGTTTATTAGAAAGACAAGTTTCATCAGTATCGTTATATTGATGATTTTTGTATTAGTCGCTAGCAATGAGATTACCCACCACAAAGTTGCTATAACTGCTCAACCATTACAACAATGCTTGATTAATAATTCATTACCTTGTATAGATACCTCTAAAAATACAAGCTCGGAACCATTTATTCCCGATCCCAAATTAGATGCTAAACAGCGTTTTTTATCTGCGATCGCTAGAAAATTACCTACAATTCCCCAACCTGGTACTTATGAATATACTTTGCTACGAAGCTATGGTGCAGTATTTGTAAATCCCGATATTGGGATTAAACTACCGCCAAAAGATATCTTTGTTAATGAACAAGAAACCCAAGAGTTTCAAGCTACTTTAACAATGGGTCATGTTGATGGCACTAACGACTGTTATTTACAAAAATCGGCGGCTGATGCTTTAAATAAAGCGCGAGAACAACAACAAATTCCGCTAAAATCTGGTTATGGCTCTGGTGATTGCACTCGCACTTTCAACACGAATTTAAGATTTTGGCACAAGTATGCTAACGATCGAGTTTTAGCAAAAGTTCAACAAGGTAAAGAAACAAAAATTCTCGGTTTAGTTGCCCCCCCCGGAACTTCACAACATCTCTGGGGATTAGCCATTGATTTACGTGTAGGTAGTAAAGAGCAGAGAAAAGCTCTTAATCAAAATGGTTGGTTTCAAACTGTAGAAAACGATGTTCCACATTGGACTTATGTGGGTTTATCTGAAGATAATTTATCTTTGTATGGTTTTAAAAAACAAGCTATTAGAGGCATTACTTATTGGATTACGCCGCTTTAATTGTTCAATAGTATGAAAACTTGGGAATACTAAACTTAAATGTGTATTGTCAGGGATTTAGCTATGCCAAATGAAGCTGCTAACCAGGAGCAAGACTTTCTAATTGATTTATTGAGAGCAACTTATCAAAATCAGGAAGTATATCCAATTCTGCAACATAACTTAAGTAAACTCAACGAGGATTTAGCTTTAAAGTTGCGAAAATGGGTAAGCGATCGCTTTGCTAAAGAACCTGCCATTGCTATTAATTTAGCTAGAGTCATTATCAAACTGAGTACCATTATTCAAGAGTTTGAACAAGGGAACATTGCTAGTAATTTAGAAATTGCGATCGCAGGTTATGAAACAGTTTTACAAGTGTGTACCCGTGAAGCTTTTCCCAAAGAATGTGATATCGTTCAACAAGCTTTAGTAACAGCTTATCAGCAACGCCAGTATATTCTCTCCAGAACCATTGGGGAACTTCGGGAGCAGACTGTCCAAACCCAGAGTCAGATTAATACATTAACTGAGCAGTTACAAGAAGAATTACAACAAGCAAAATTACAAGTTAATGACTTAACAACAACAATTACGGAGTTAAAACAGGAAACGAGTAGTTCAGAGTCAGCGCCAGAAATAACGTCTTTAATTGCTGAGTTAAAAGAGTTAAAGCAGCGTCAGATTCGTGTAGAGCAGTTTACTTCCACGGCTCATACTTCACCTAATATTGGGCAGTTCAATACAGCTATTTTTTATGATATTGAAAATTTAACAATGGGTAGAAGCAACCCTAACCTAAATTTTTCTCTTAAACAAATTCAAACAAATCTAGAAAATACTAACTTAGTTAATAAAATTGCTATCCAATGTGCTTATGCCGACTGGAGTGATTCTCGATTAAGGCTACTCAAGAATGAAATTCAAGAACTTGGCATCGAAGCAATTCAAATTTTTGATTACAGCCATAAACGGAATGCAGCAGATATGCAACTAGCCATTGATGTTATGGAATTAGCCCAGAGTCGTCCTACGTTGCAAGTTTTCGTTATTGTATCAGGCGATGGTGCATTTGCCGCTTTAGCTAAAAAGCTCCATGAGTATGGAAAAACTGTAATTGGATGTGCTTACGAAGGACAAATTAATCGTATTCTCAAGTCTGTTTGCGATCGCTTTATACCTATACCTGCTCCCCAGGTAAAAATAGAGGATATTCCAACTAATGAAGTAACTAGCGAGAGTTCATTAAATGATGATATTTTAGTAGTAACGAAGAAAGCTTTAGAGGAATTAAAGCAGAATATTGAGCAATTAAGTCAGTTGAAACAAGGTGGTATTCCTATATCTCAAATTCACAAAATATTGAGAGAGAAAATTCCAGCCTTTGACCAAAAAAGAGAAAAGCATGTTGAAAAACTGACAACTTTTTTGAAAAAAATTATTGAAGGAACAAATATTTGTTTATCGATTGAGAACAATAAATTAATTTTGAGAGAAACGTTAACTATAGGCTCTAATGGCTCATCAAATAAAACTTTGAATAGTGATAGCTCTTATTTAATGACTAAAGTGCTTACTACAAACTCAGTTAATCAGTCATAATCCCGCTTGGCACTTTTTTATCCTTAGCTCCGTTCTTCAACTCTTGCAAAAGTACTTTTTACAAGAGTTGAAGAAAGAGTATGCTATTGACGACTGTTATTCATTAACAATCGTAAAGCCTTCATAATCAACGACTCCGCTCACAGCATTTGGTAAATTAACGTTACCAAGTAAGGTGGCGGTTGCAAAGCCAGCGCCATTAGTACCTGTGGCACTACCTAAACCTAGACCTGATGCAGCAAGTTCATCTTGGTAGCCTGTGATCTCATAGACAGCGCCAGTTTCCAGCCAACCCAGCAATCTTTGAGAACCGAAGTTAGTAAATGACAACCCAGAATCTGCGTTGACATTCAGAGCTTGTCCTGAAGGAGTTCTTAGAGTAATCGGTGCAGATAGTTCACCAGTGAGTAGATCGACTTTATAAAGCTGGTTTCCATCTCCATCATTAGTCCTGAAATCGCTAGCAAGAGCGCGAGTTCTACCAGGATTGAGATTGTCGATAGCTAATCCATCGGCAAATTTTCCAGGATTGGTAGGTTGAGTTCCTTGTCTTTGTGCAGTAGTAGTAGGTGCGCCAAAGCCGTCTACAAGGCTAACAGTTCCAGGGGTAGCTGTAGTAATTTTATAAAGAGAGCTTCCTACTGGCCCATTTGCGGGATTCGGATTCCCTGAAATGTTGTATAGAACAATTGGTTGAGCAGCTACTGAATAGTCACGTCCAAAGTCAGCACCTGACTCAAATCCAAAACGACGTAGGTCAGATGATGTACGGGTTGGTGAGGTCGTGGCTGGAGCAAAAGGCTGATCTACATTATTAACGACAGTAACAGTTGGATCGATTGGTGTTGTAGCACCAGTAACGCGTGCTTCGTTAACCGCACCTACCCTTCCGGTACGAGGGTTAGTTCCCAAACCTTCTAAATCGGCGGTAGTAGCAGTAGCTGGAAGATTGACTGTACCTACTCTTGTAGGAGTAATAGAACCTCCAGGCCCAGAAGGGATCGAAAAGCGGTAAACGTCAAGCTGCTTGCCATTACTAGCGTTGCCGTCGCGGTCTTCTCCAATGGTATAGCCGTAAAGAGCCATGAGAATTTTCCCCTTATTCAAACTGTAAAACGTTTGGGAACACTCCAAATATGCAAACTGCTACCTGACTAAAAGCTAGTACAATACAAACAAAGCTAACTTTCCCAGGCTGAAAATTTAGATTAGTCTGCGTTATCTTACTTTGCTTATATAGCCGAGAAGTTTGCAAAACTGAAATAATACTAAATTTTTGACTGTAAACAGGTTAGGACAACTTAACTCAAGATTGTTGTAATTACTATTTGCTCAACCTGTAAAAGTAGGAAGTGTGAGAACTTTATGTCGGAGGTATAAATCTCAAAACTACATTTATTTACACACACTTACACACATTTTTTTGGAACAGATTATTTCAAAATTTAATTACAATTAACCAAAAATTAAGTATCTTTAATTTGCGATTTGAAGTCAAAAAATTAGGTTACAACCTTTATTTGAAGTTATCTTAGTAACAGTATATTTGACTAATGTTAAGAAAATTTTTCCTAATCATTAAGGTTTAATAGCACCTTGGTTAAGATTTAGTAGTTGCTGAGTAGTTTCACTCGACAATCTGCTTTTTAGATGGGAGCATCCCAAATGCGCAAGTTTATTTTTATACGGAATTTTGGCTGAGAACAATAATGAAATAATGATCCGCCTTCGCGTTCTACCAATTCACAAAAAATATGATACAGATGCAAACCATAAAACCTATGCTAATTCTCACTTTCTTAATGCGTGAATTTTGAATTTTGAATTGGTATTAGCGTCTCCCCTTGGGAGAAGGACGTCAAGAGCGCCAACGAAAGAGGTTTTTACAGGGTTTTTGTATCAGTCCTGTATCTTTTGGCAAAATTGGTATGCTCCCTTTTATATTGTTTCAACAAAGTAAAAATAATTGGGACACATAAATATAGAAGTAAATTTTCTGTTTATGAAACTGTTATTGATTAACTGTGAGTTTGCATAAACTAATTAATTTAATAGCTATTAAAAGATTTTTGCTTACAAGGCGATCGCTTTGAAAATCTTCATTTTGAAATACCTGAAACAGCAATAATTAAATAATAGTTTAAAGGCAATATAAAAAATAAAATTTCATGTTTTACCTTTTCCCTTTATCCTGATTATTCCAAAAACCTCATATTTTTTTGCCAGAACTAAATCAAACTTTTGCTAAAGCGCAAACGCACAGCATAAAGCCGGAGACGTTTCCACTACTCCGGACTTTTCTTTATATATTGCAACCTAGATACAATTCAATTGCTGCTCTAGTTTCAGTTACCCTGAAAGTGGATTTATTATTATTTCACTTCGCTGGGTTCAAATTTAGTTACCTTACCTTTCTTAATCGCTACAATCACATCGTAATGCGAACAGTAAGCGAATGTGACATCATTAGCTTTGTTATAAAGGTTAACTACATGACCTGCACCACCTACCTGGATACCGATTGGTTCCAAGTCACCAAAAAAGAAACGACGTAGTTGATCGCCACTACCAATTTGACCCTTACTTTTAGTAAGCAAATCTAATTTTTGTGCTACAGACATTTCTTCGGCTGCTGATGCTTGCACTAATGACGGATCGATCGCCTTTAATGGTACGTCCCAAACTGTGAAAAAACCAACCAAGGCTACACTTGTAAGTAAGGGTGCGAGTTTCATTTATTACTTCTCTTCTTTGTTTTATCCTGAACATCCCAAGCATCTCAGGTGGCAGTGAGAGCTTATTGAAACTAAGCCACTATTTTTATGAATTTATCCCTTGAGAAAATTTAGTCAATTCTCAGGATTTTCTCAGGTAATCATGGTTACTCAAAGTCACAGGATAATTTAAGTATTTTCTCAACAAAACCTCATTTTGAAGTGCGTAAGGATAACTTAATATGATGAGCAATGCTTTCATTGCAGTGATGTTATTGTGACTAGAGCCAAAAGAATACATCGCCAAATCCATAGAATTTCGGGACAAACATATCTCTGGCTAGCAATGCTAATTTTTGGAGCATCTAGTGCTGTTACTCGGAAGCTAACAGAAATTGGCGTTCAATATTTGATCGGCAACCGCAATCCGATTTCTTTATGTAATGTTTTATTCGTGGGAAACCTTTGCGCTTTGATACTTCTGATCCTAATCTATGGGCGGCAGTGGAACAAAGCTAATTTGAAACAACTCTCAAGGAAAGATTGGGTCAGTCTAACAGCAGTAGCTATTTTATCAGGAGCGTTAGCCCCTGGCTTAATTTTCCAGGCATTGGCACTCACAAGGGTGAACAATGTCATCTTGGTGGGACGTTTGGAACCGCCTCTAACTTTGGCTTTATCAGTCTGGTTATTGAAAGAACGAGTAAATATTTGGGAATTTATTGGTGCGATCGCAGCTTTTGTTGGCGTTATCCTAACTATTATCCTTCAACCTCCAACAGAAACCATGATAAACATGGCAGGTTTCAGTTTAGGTATAGGGGAACTTTTAGCCGCAGCTGCATCTGTGGCCATAGCCGCTTCTACGATTATTAGCAAGAAACACCTTTCGCAGATTCCTTTGGGAATCTATAGCATCTTTCGGACTGCACTAGGAACTGTAATCTTTTTCTTTATTGCTTTAGTCCTCTATGGCAAGGATCATTTCGCTGATGTTCTCTCACCATTCTTGTGGCAGTGGATGTTTCTCTATGGCGGGTTGATTGTGGTGGTAGGCCAGTCTTTTTGGGTTAAAGGCTTGAAAACTTCCACTGTATCTACAGCTTCCTTAATTAGCTCATTTGGCCCAATCGTAGGAATTATAGCAGCTTATTTAATTTTGGGTGAAGCCCCTACCCGACCTCAATATATTGGCGGTAGCTTGATTTTAGTAGGTATATTCTTGAGCCAAGTTGGCACTAGGCGTCAGACTGCTAGCAGCAAGGTAAATTCTACTCCAGCAAAGCAACAGGTAGAAACTGGTATGGGATTCAAAGGGATTTGAAGGATGAAAATTCTAGATCGCTAAAGACGTGATTTATCGCCGTCAAGACAAAAGACTGAATATTGTCTTGACGGCAATTCATCGCGTCTAAATATTGTAGAGACAGCGCATCGCGTCTCTTACCTTAACCGAACAGTATTGCAAGTAAACCACCCATCCCAAATAAATGAAACCCTGGCGGTATATAAATTACAAATTACAAATACAAATTACGAATTCTGCACAGAGGTACTAGTATGTCAAAATAAAAATACCCGATACATCAAGGTGAGCGATCGCTCCCAAAGCTAGATTAAAGGATTGACCTGAGCAATGGCAGACCCAACCAATCACAATCAAGCGGGAGAAGTAGCTCCCAGCACTGTTGACAAGCAAGCTCCCAGTGTAGCTGAAGAACACGCTCCTAGTACAGATTCACCCGAAGCCACAGATATTCCTACTGCCAACGCGCCAGATCCTAAAGCCGCAAACCCCGAAGATAATCCCAATGCTGCCAAACCAGCTGCTGCATCACCCAAGCGAGAAAAACCCGCCGCCGCAGCTAAAGCCGCAAAAGCAGAAAAACCCGCCGACGACGACGCAACAGAAGAAAAACCCGCCGCTAAAGCCCCTAAAAAGGAAAAAGCCCCAGCTGTTGAAAATAAGCCATTTGTAGAGTTCATTGAGCAAGACTACTTGCCAGCTTTACAAAAAGCGATCGCTCAAAAAGGTGTGCAAGATTTACAGGTGTCTTTTGCCAAGCAGAAGATGTCAATCACTGGCTTTGAATCCGCCGAAGAATGCTGGCAAATTATTGGCAGTTGGTCAGAAATCGGTAAGCGTCAGTTTAACCTGTACTTCCCCGATGAAGATATTCAAGGAAAAAAGGGATTTTCTTGTAATGAAGGTAAAAAACCTAGCACTCTTGAGTCATTCTTAATCGATGAGCGCAAAATTACCCTCGATTTGTTGGTATATGGCTTAGTTCAGCGCTTGGACGGTCAAAAGTGGTTAGGTAGAAATTAGTCATTGGTCATTGGTCATTAGTTGTTGGTCATTGGTCATTGGTCATTGGTTTTTAACAAATGACAAATAACAAATAACAAAGGACAAATGACAAATGACAAATGACAAATGACTAATAACAATTAAAGCTCGTGGAAATGGTAGGTAACGGCTCCAGTATTGGGGTCGTTATCAATTTTTACATAACCTGATTTGTACATCTCTTTGAGAGTAGCTTCCACTTCAGCAAAGCTGGCTCCTGTAAACTTTACGCCTTGAGTGACAGTTAAAATACCACCTTTGTTTTCCGCCGCTTCAATCAGTTTCATCATGAGTTGGTTGCCTGTTGGTTGGTGGACTTGAGAAGCAACTACTACTTGATTCAACGGCACACCAAAGGGAGATACACCCGCTTTTAATCTCAAGTTATGTTCGTATTCGTCAACTATGTTGGGGATAAAGAACAAATCCACGAACTGCCCTATACCAAACACACCACCAGTCAACAGCCATAACAAACCAGTTCCGATCTTGCCATTGTAGAAACGCTGCAATCCTCCTACCCCAATAAATCCGACTGCACACAAGATATAAGAGACAAGAAGTCGGTCTTTATGCTGCTGATTGTTTTCAAGATTCATCTTGTTTTCAACCCTTTGGATTTACTCTATTGTTTAAGATGGTTTTTCGGACTGTTTTTTATACCAAGTGCTAATAGCTAGACTTACATCTTGCACCAGTTGCTTTCTAACAATTTTCATCATAGACACTGCTGTTCTGATTTGAAGTTGTGGGCATTGTCTAATCTAGAATTATTGAAAAAGGTGCAAAAAATAACTAAATTACTTAGATTTTTCAGTAATTATGCTACTCATGAATTGTTAATTTTAAGCTGTCTAATGTATTAATAGAACCCCATAAATTTATTGTAGTAACAACCAGAGAAAATTACTGAGATAGTAGTGCTTTGAAAATCAAGAGGTAAGTGCTACTCCACTTCAACGACATAATGCTGCTTGCTGAACTATATTTATTTGACTACCAATCCGCGATTTTTGATTCCGCAAATATGGAATGATTGTTGCAACTCTTAATGTTTTGCTTAGAAATTTCTCACCCGCACCTTGGTAGACTGAACTTTATACAATTGGATTATTGTGGGCTGTTACGGTTTGCCAGAGGATTTCTGGTGAGGCAGTCCGGTCTTCTCCCAAAGGGAGAGACTAGCGCCAACGGGGTTTCCCCATGAGGAACTGCCGTTACCGTGGCGGTAGAGACGTAGGAACGTCACCCGAAAGGTCTACTTAAGATAATAAAGACGAAAGAGAAATCAAGACATGGTAGATTCCCTCAAAAAACCAGGCTTTGAAGAAATCCGGCCAGGGATTAAAGTCCCGGCAAAAGAAACCCTGTTAACACCTCGGTTTTATACTACCGATTTTGATGAAATGGCCCGGATGGATATCTCCGTCAATGAAGACGAGTTACAAGCCATTCTCGAAGAGTTCCGCACTGACTACAACCGCCACCACTTTGTTCGGGATGCCGAGTTTGAACAATCCTGGGATCATATTGACGGGGAAACTCGCAAATTGTTCGTTGAATTTCTAGAACGTTCTTGTACGGCAGAGTTTTCTGGCTTTTTGCTGTATAAAGAACTTGGTCGTCGCTTGAAAGGAAAAAGCCCTGTTTTGGCAGAGTGTTTTAACCTGATGTCACGGGATGAAGCGCGTCACGCTGGCTTTTTGAACAAAGCTTTGTCGGACTTTAATCTGTCCCTAGATTTAGGGTTTTTGACTAAGAGTCGCAGTTATACCTTCTTTAAACCGAAATTCATCTTCTACGCTACTTATCTTTCTGAGAAGATCGGTTATTGGCGCTACATCACCATTTATCGCCATTTAGAAGCACATCCTGAAGACCGGGTTTATCCAATCTTCCGGTTCTTTGAAAACTGGTGTCAGGATGAAAACCGTCACGGTGATTTCTTTGATGCGGTGATGAAATCCCAGCCGCAAATGTTGAATGATTGGAAAGCACGGCTGTGGAGTCGGTTCTTCCTGTTGTCGGTATTTGCGACAATGTATCTCAATGACATCCAACGCAAGGACTTTTATGCCACCTTGGGATTGGATGCACGGGAATACGATATCCATGTAATTAAGAAGACCAACGAAAACGCAGGTAGGGTATTCCCACTGATGCTGGATGTAGAGAATCCAGAGTTTTATCAGCGCTTGGATGTTTGTATAAACAATAATGAGAAGTTGGGTGCGATCGCTAACTCCAACACTCCCAAATTCTTGCAATTCTTCCAAAAATTACCGCTTTACATCTCCAACGGCTGGCAGTTATTGCGGCTGTACCTGATGAAACCGATTGATACTGTTTCTGCTCAAGGGGCAGTTCGTTAATTTATAACAAATTTGCGAAAGCTTTGGTGGTTCTGCTGATTGCAGAGCCACTTTTTTTGTCGTTGCTAGCGAATACAAGTTAACTTGCTGTTGTTGCTTTGTTTCCATTCTGGTTGCCATTTTTGCTGCCGTTGCCGTTCACACCAGCAATAAATGACGGTTGCTCTAAATTAGAAACTGGTGACTCCCCTCGCAGTCCCTTGCGGCGCTGGTTTTTCGGAACACCTCCTGCCATACCGTACTCCACACTACTTTTACCATACTGAGTAGCAACTCCTAAGAGCATATGCTCTGCCATATCTGCCAACTCGCGCTCTGTTTGGAGCATTTCATGGTACAACTTATCCAGGTTGGAAAGAGCAGTGTTGTATAAATTTTCTCTAGTTCGCATCGTCTCAATTAGGGTTGAGAAGGACGGTAGGGTAAGTCCATTGCCTAGATTTAAATTCGGATCGATTGAGTTGATGCTAGCAGCACGACGCACTGCTTTTTCTAACACCTGAGAGGTTCTTTTTCTCCGAGCCATGATATGAACTTTGTAATACAGTACGGTTAATATTCTTTACTTTAAAAAACTTCCGTATCGATCGGCTTGAGAGAACTCCGGCAATTCTCTAATGCTTTTTGTTACATAGCGATGTCGTAATCAATGCGCGATATACCGAAATGAGAAAGCAATCAAGCTTTTGAGAAAGCAATATGTCTTTTTGCTTGCTAAATCTACCGAAATGAGAAAGCAATCAAGCATTTTGAGAAAGCAATATGTCTTTTTGCTTGCTGAATCTACCGAAATGAATGCGCGATATACCGAAATGAGAAAGCAATCAAGCATTTTGAGAAAGCAATATGCCTTTTTGCTTGCTGAATCTACTGAAATGAGAAAGCAATATGCCTTTTTGCTTATTGAAATCGACTCGATCGGATATTCAAAATTTGACCAGTTGAAGTAAGATATTTCACAAATAAAGGCAGGGGGCGGTGTTTCGACACTTCGACAAGCTCAGTGCATCGCTACGCTCAACAACCAGGCAGGAGGCAGAAGTCAAAACTTTACTTCTGAGTCATTGCCCAATCAAAAAAAGAATTGTATCAAGGCGCATAGCGCGAGAGACAAAGTGTCATTGCCACAATCCCATGTTGTAAATGTGGGTTCCTTCTGCCTCCTACCTCCTGAAGTGAAACCGTAGATGCAACTTTCACTTCACACGGTTACTCATATTTTGCTGCTTTGAAATGGAAATCTTTGCTTTTTCTTCTCTGCCAGACGCGCAATGGGCAGACCAAAGTATTGCTGACTCAATGAATTTTACTTTTTACTCAGCAATATTTTGGTGAGAAAGGTTTTCGTGAGTTTTTACGGATATAACAGAAGCCGACATTAGGATACACTGGCATTTGAATACACTGGAACTTCATCAGCGACTTAGTTTGTCGCTTCTGGTGACTTCCTTCCTAGTATCCTATTGCTTTTGGCTGTATGAAACTTACTCCAATCTACGGTAAGTCTCCCTGAAGAAGGTTTTTAGCATCTAAACGACTGCCACTGTTTTGAGGCTATAGCCTTAGAATATTTACAAGCTTTACTTACGAATTAGCTCTCTCTAGATAAAAGTACCATTTTTACTGTGTAAGCTGACATTCTACCTGTTTCATCCAGATTTGTGTAGCTTATTAACAAATCAACGGATTCATTAATATTAAGCCTGCTTTACTATTTAGTTTCTTAGCCCGACCTATTAGACAGCTAGAGTGTTCATTTCACTTTGTTCAATAGCTTTTAGCCCTTATCGCTCCCATGCTGACCCATCACCGCAAGCCCGTGTGCTTATCACTTATTTCCACTGACCTACCGATCTGGTCTGTTGTCGAAACTGCCGCAACATTGTATCAAAAGGATACCGATCGGTTTCATTTACTGATGACCGCACCACCTTTAATTAGCTGCGAAGTAGAGAGTGTCATAAGTCCAGAAGACACACTTCCTCAAAGCAAGAGCAAAGCTTACGCCCCTAACAGTCCCAGAATATTGTGGCTGGAGATTTCCCCTTACCGAGTCATCATGACTATGCAAGGTAACGCTCAAGTGAGTTATCGTCACTTTTGGGAACAAGGTGTTTATGGCATTAGTCGCTATTGGTTGCCAACTGAGTCATTGCAACCTAACGATCCGATTCGTTTACGAAATTTTACTCGTAGCCTAACTCTCAACGGACATCCCTTGCCAGAGAATTTGCGGCTGGAATATGAATTGTGGGCAGAAAAAGTCCAATTAGGATACTACATATTAAATTTAGAAATTAAACATTAATAGGTGTGGGCACTAAGGAGTAGGGAGTAGGGAAAAGTTTTTACAATGCCCAATGCCCAATCCCCAATGCCCCATGCCCAATCCCCAATCCCCAATCCCTCTTAACCAAAATAACTGGGTTGGTTTCCTGGTTTCCATTTAATATTGCAACCAACACTCGGCTTTTGCTCGCTCGTAACAGGTTTACCCGCTAGCACTGCTTCAATGGCTGCGCGTAAATCTGCACCTGTTACAGGTTTACCATTACTGGGGCGGCTATCATCTAATTGTCCCCGATACACAAGTTGGCGTTGCTCATCAAATACAAAAAAATCTGGCGTGCAAGCTGCTGTGTAAGCTTTCGCCGTTTCCTGACTCTCGTCGTAGCATAAGGTAAAATTAAACCCTTGTTCTGTTGCAAATGCTTGTAACGACTCTGGCGCATCATCTGGATAATTTTTTGCATCGTTAGCACTAATAGCAACGATCGCTAAATCACTTGTAAAATAATCTCTGCCTAACTGCACTAATTGTTGTTGGACGTGTTTTACAAACGGGCAATGCCGACAAATAAACATTACCAACAATGCTTTTTTATCTGCAAAGGTAGAAAGTGAAGTTGCCTTTCCAGATACTACTTCCGGTAGATTAAAATCTGGCGCTTTAGTGCCTAGCGGCAACATAGTTGAAGCAGTTAAAGCCATAGTTCACCCAATATTTTTACGCTGATAATTAACGGTTTTTGTTATCAGTATATTTTCAGGGTAACTGAAAGTTTGAAAGATTTAAAAACCCTTCATACAAATGAAGGGCGATCGCATCAGGTCACGGGAATCAGTTTACACAATTCTTGGAACAGTAGGTTAACGACCTTGCTCATGAGCTTTCCCTGAATGTGTTTACCGCCTAGCAGCTTTTCACCTTGTTCGGTGACGTTAGCTTTGAGTGAGTCACGGTAGCTAATCAATTCCTTGGTCAGGTCATTGCTTGGTAGCCTTCCAGTTTCCACGCCGGTTAAGACGTACTGCCACAGGCTGATTCGGCACAGCGACGAACTGCTAGCCTTTTCAACAAGTCCATCCCCCGACTGTTCCAGAACAGTACCCATACCCAAACGCATTTTGAAAGTGTCGCGGCTGCGGTTGCGTTTAATGCGTTTGGTTTCACCAGCCAAACGCCTCACGGTGGTTTCTCCGTTTTTGCGATCGCGCTCGGTTCTCTTCACTTCTCTAACTTCGTATTCAATTACGGGTTTACCATTTACACCCAAGAAAGACTCAAAGGGATAAATTCTCGTCAGCAACCGCGATCGCACTCGCAAGCCAAAACCGAATTTGTCAAACACGCTCATGTATGGCTTAAATTCACTTAGATACAGCATTTGAGTGATTCTCGCTTCTAAGTGCTGCTCAAAAAGTGAGATATCGCACATCCAATTAGCGTGTAGTTCCAAGATGGGGTCAAACTCAATGTCGTAGTCCTTGGCAATGGAAATTTTATAGCTATTTTCAATTCGGGTTTTCCCAGCTGGCGAAATTTCCAGCCTCTTAGCTAACCATGCCCAAAGGGGCGGTAGCAATCCTGGCTTGGCAGATGCGCTCCTAGTGTGCGCCACTTCTGGGAACTGCCACGCCAACAGTTGACGGGCATAATTCACAATTGGCGATTGCACCCGGTTGAGATGTTCGAGTTGCTGACAGAGGTCGCGCAGCTCGTCGATTGGTTCGGGGCGGTGCATGAAAATATAAACGCCACAATTCAGTGGTGCAGTTCACTCTGAACGCTGCACTTTCTCTAATTAACTTGCGGATGCTTTGGACACACTAGCCTCATCAGGCGGTTATATGCTTTCGAGAGTGTCGGTAAGTGAGTGTAAGTCCTTTATCAATATTTCTTGAGTGTCTTCTGTGGCATTTTCAACCTTTGAGATAAACTCAATTAATTTATCTAACTGAGCTTTAGCCCTAATTAACTTGTGCCATTCAATGTAGTAATCCCAGGTTGGATCTGGATGTGGAATATTGTTAGTCATTACATATAATCCTCATCATCTTCGTCGTAATTATCGCTTTCCTCATCTTCTGTTTCGGTGACAACTTCACTTTTAACAGTGACAGCAGTAAGCAAATTTCTGAATTGAGGCATTGAAGGAGCAGTAGGATTTAGTCCTTGGGCTTTTAAGAATTCAGCCGTAGCATCCCATTCTTTACGTAATGTATTGAGCTTCTTTTCTAATTCAACACATTCGCGCCAAATTTTACTCCTCTCATCGTAAAGGTCTTCAGCTTTTTTGCCGACAATTCTTTTAGCTCTTTCTCGCAACTCTTCTACAGTTGATTCAATAGATTCTGTTTCATCTAATTCAACTGAAAAGCCAATTCGCTCATTGCTGTAACTACCAATTGAAATAAGGAAATGTGCATGGAGTGTTTTGATTTTCATCTTTTTACCTAAGAAAAAACTCTACGATTTTTTAATCGGTGATTGCCAGGGCGTTCAGTTAATAGTGTGACTGCTTCCTCCCAGGCTGCGAGAAGACTTGCAGCATCTTCACCGAAGAATGTTTGCTTGTCACCGTTGTGCCAAGTTACTACGGCAGTGCGGGAGGGTAAGTCTTCAAATTGAATTTGGCGGATTTGGGCGAGATTTATCCAGCCAGCGGCCGGTAATTTGCAACTAAACACGGATGGGGTATTAATAATGGTGTGCATTTTGGTAAACTAACTTTGGTATCGATAGTTGGGCGATCGCATTCTTTGGTAGGGAGGCGTTCGCCTAAAAAACTTCAGCTAAAATCCGTCGGGGATATCATCTGAGTCTGGCTCATCCTTGATTTTTCCGAGTCTTTGGAGTTCATTTTTTAAACTCTCAACCTCTAAAGAGAGCGCCGTTAATTCTTTCTTCCTGTCTCTGATTTCTTTATCGAGTTGGTTGTGTATATTCTCCTCATGAATTTGGTGCTCAACACTTTCTATAAGATTTTGTGTCGCAATTTCTTCGTCTTCATAGTCATCAGGTATTACGGCAGTTTTCTCTAATCTGCACGAATTGTAGTCGCCGAGATTTAGAACTCTTTGGTAAGTGATAGTTGTTACTTGCATTTGCTCAAAATGTGCTATTTTTTACTTGTACAAGTTTGAAGTGTTTAGGTAGATGAATTCATTTGCGATCGCACTTCTCAACCAGACTGCGATCGCTTTTGAATTAACGTTGCCCCTATTGTGAAAACTGTATGGCTACAATCTGCCGAATGCTTTCACGAAAGTCAGGTGTTTCGTGCATCTTTTCAGGTAAAACTTGCAAGATTAAGCCACACAGGTAACTAGCTCGTGTGACAGGCAAGTTGTACTCTATCGCTAGATATGCAACAAAGTTAGATGTGGTTTCAGCAAGCAAGTCATTAGCTTGTTGCTGGTCGTCCGTGTCGTATTCTCTGATAGTCATGAATTAACCCCCTAATCCAAACTCTGTGAGGCAGTCGCGGAAAACCACTTCAATTGACTGGTTGAAAGTACTTTCGGCTTATATAAATCAAAGTTATTTCATAGGCATATTCCTCCTAGAAAAATAGTTAAGTTTGAGGGCGCGGTGCTGAAGAGTTAGCTGTGCCCTTAATAATTAGGCGGCCATTGCGATCGCGATCCATCACCAAGTCGGCGCGGGGTGCAATTGATAAATTGCGGATTTTGCGCTGTACCCTTTTTTTAGCGATCGCTACCAGCGCTGCGGGCGGTAATTCTGATGGCAGCAACTCTTCATGGAAATCTCGCTCGACGGCACGTGCCAAGCCAGGACGGGAACGGTAAATTATCCCGTGAGCATCATCAAGCAGTTGAGTGAGGGTCAAAACCTGGTTTTTTAGCTGCTCAATTTCTGTTTCTAGTTGGCGAATCCGTTTTTTTCGTGTTACATACTTTCCCTTAATCTCTGTCATATAAAAAAAGTGCGACCGGCCGCAGTTTTGCGCGAAATTCATAAGAAACTGTGAGCAATTGCATAACCACACGGTGGAATGCAATTTCGCGATCGTGCATCTGTGCGTGAGCCATTACCTACACGCCAGCCTCTACGGGATTTTCACCCAGGTCTTAATTTCCACAGCCCACCGTGTCACCACGTCGGCATAAGCCCATTGGTAATGTGGAATGCCCTACTAAGATCGGTTACAGATTGGGGGCCCATACAAATGCACGTCACCAGCTTTTATCTAAGCCGCGACTTGTATAGACAAACACTTCAGTTCTCGACTCGCTGACTTCACCACTTACGGGACACTGGTAGCCTGAAACACTCTTCATCAGCTTTCAACGGCTATTACACATAAGTGTTAATTTCCCGGATTTGGCATTTGCTACTGAGATGAGACACTTTAGGTGAAACCAGCCAAAATACCTGTCCCTTACCGAGTCAGTTACATCGGCTGGTCTTTTTTGTCCACTAACTAGCAGTTTACTGCCAGATACTTTTTATTTCAAGCAGTTTACTGCTAGCACTAATTTGCTAGTATGAATGAAGAAAATCGAGAGCAGCCAACCTTGAAAGGACTTCGAGAAAGCGCAAACCTAACTCAACCAGAATTAAGCCGTCGAATGAAAGTAGGCATTCGTATTATTGGTGACTGGGAGAGGGGAGAATCTATCCCCAGGTTTGATCGTGCTATTGCATTAGCTCGTGAACTGGGGGTTTCCCTTAAGATTCTTGCAAAGTCAATGCAGATAGATGTCGCTGACCTACTTGATGATGGCCCATCCCTTGCTCAGTTGAAAGCTATATGCAGAGATTTGGGCATTACAGAGGTGGGCGAACTTCCAGACGACTGGAAGCAACTCAAGCGATCGCATAAGTCCGAAATCTAAAAAATTCGCCGCAGTGCTGTAAGCAAGCACTGCGACGGGGATTAACACTAAACCTAATTATGACGGAATCCGACAACGGAGCGGCCCACAGGCAGCTGACATTGTTCGCGGTGGAGTCGATCGAAGAAGCTGCGGCTCCCCCCTTCCCCCCTAATTACGATTCTTACTGGGATGAAATAACCAATGGCGATCGTTGGAATCCTGCACACTTCGGAGAAGCACCGCGTCAAGTAGATGACGACGGTCAAGTTTCTGTTTTTTACGATCGCAGTGATGAACCACCCGACCCAGACGATTTTTTAAATCTGACCGAATTTGAGCAAGCTTGGGAGCAGTGGGAATCAAGCCACGTTCTGGAACCTGACTTTTCCCGTTAAGTCTCGAAAAGCTTGCTGGAAAAGGATTTAAGAAA
>NZ_JAVRCA010000004.1:0-29722 GCF_034530995.1 Nostoc sp. DedQUE04
TTTGTCATTTGTCATTTGTCATTTGTCATTTGTCATTTGTCATTTGTCATTTGTCCTTCGTAAATGACCAATGACCAATACAACTCTTGGAGAGGCTGTTCGCGTTCTCTCAGTACAAGTGACTGATAACCAATGCCCCACGCCCCATGCCCCATGCCCAATGCCCCACGCCCCACGCCCAATGCCCAATGCCCAATGCCCAATGCCCCATGCCCAATAAATATGATCGCTGTAACGCAAACTCCACCCGATAAAATTTCCATCCCCTCTGAGTTCTACAATTGGCCAGCTTTATTACAACAGTTGTTAAATCGGCAATCGTTGACAGTTTCCCAAGCTGCGGATTTGATGCAAGGTTGGCTCACCAATGCCATTCCCGATGTTCTATCTGGAGCGATTTTAGCCGCAATTCAAGCTAAAGGTGTCTCTGCCGAAGAATTAGTCGGTATGGCCACCGTCTTGCAATCCCAAAGGCTAGGGACTGGGCAAGAGTCTTTCCAATCCCCAGTCCCCTTAATTGACACCTGTGGAACTGGTGGAGATGGTGCTTCAACCTTTAATATTTCCACTGCTGTTGCCTTTGTCGCCGCCACTGCTGGAGTAAAGGTTGCCAAACATGGCAATCGTTCGGCATCTAGCAAAACTGGTTCGGCTGATGTGCTGGAAGCTTTGGGGATAAATCTTAACGCCACTCCGGAAAAAGTACAAGCGGCAGTTGGCGAAGTTGGAATCACCTTTTTGTTTGCTCCAGGTTGGCATCCTGCACTAAAGGCGATCGCAACTTTGCGAAAAACTTTGAAAGTGCGGACTATTTTTAACTTGCTCGGCCCGCTAGTAAATCCGATGCGACCGACGGGGCAAATTATTGGTGTGAACGACCCGCTTTTATTGGAAGAGATTGCTCAAGCCTTGTCCCAACTGGGATGTCAGCAAGCGATCGCCCTCCACGGACGAGAACGTTTAGATGAAGCGGGTTTGGCAGATGTCACTGACTTGGCTGTACTCCAAGATCAAAAAGTCCGCTCTCTAACACTCAATCCTCAAGAACTGGGTTTGAGTTTTGCACCGACTGCGGCGTTGTGCGGTGGAGATGTCCAAGAAAATGCCCAAATCTTGAAGGCAGTTTTGCAAGGTAAAGGTACGCAAGCGCAACAAGATGTAGTCGCTTTAAATACAGCCTTAGCCCTGCAAGTTGGTGAAGCTATTGATGGGGAAACTGATGTTTTAGCAGGTTGTGTTAAAGGTATTGCCCTTGCCAAGGAAATTCTCCAAAGCGGTGCAGCTTGGACAAAACTAGAACAACTAGCTGAATTTTTACACGATTCACCAAGGTAGGGGCACAGCATTGCTCATGCGTGTCAACTTAAGCCAAAAATAGCGTACTGATTAGGCGTTGTTCACCCGCCAGGGAATTATATTCCCTGACTAATTGCTCAAGTCTACTGAAGTAGACTGAAAATTTTCGCGCTCTTTAGTCCTCTTCAGAGGAGTTTAACTATGAGACAGGGATTTACAATCCCTGGCGGACGTGAGGTTTCGCGTTAAGTTGACACCAATGAGCATTGCTGTGCCCCTACGAACGCATTGTATTACACCCAGGAACTATCAAGAACAACCATACAGAAGGAAAAACAGATGATTATCATACTTAAGAGCGGTACGCCTGTTGAGGAAATTACTCGCATTAGCCAAGAACTGAGAGACACTTGGGGAGTGACGGTAGAAAAAAGTGTTGGCACTCATAAAGTCGTGCTGGGGCTAATTGGTGATACTACAAGCATTGATAAATTACAGGTTCAGGAATTTAGCCCTTGGATTGAGCAAGTATTACGAGTGCAACAACCTTTCAAGCGGGTAAGTCGAGAATTCCGTCATGGAGAAGCTAGCGAGGTTGTTGTTCCTACACCTAACGGTCGTGTCTATTTCGGCGAACATCATCCGATTGTAGTGGTAGCCGGGCCTTGTTCTGTTGAAAATGAAGCGATGATTGTCGAAACGGCAAAGCGGGTGAAGGCAGCTGGAGCGCACTTTCTACGTGGCGGAGCTTACAAACCCCGTACTTCACCCTATGCTTTTCAAGGTTATGGTGAAAGCGCTTTAGATTTGTTAGCAGCAGCGCGGGAAGCTACTGGTTTGGGTATCATCACAGAACTGATGGATGCTGCCGATTTATCAGCAGTGGCGAAAACAGCTGACATCATCCAAATTGGGGCGCGAAATATGCACAACTTCTCGCTGCTGAAAAAGGTAGGCGCTCAAGATAAACCAGTGCTGCTGAAGCGGGGAATGTCTGCCACAATTGACGAGTGGCTGATGGCGGCAGAATATATTTTGGCATCTGGAAATCCCAATGTAATTCTTTGTGAGCGGGGAATTAGAACCTTTGATGGTAAATATGCCCGCAATACTTTAGATTTATCAGTGCTTCCGGTGTTGCGATCGCTTACCCATTTACCAATTATGATCGATCCCAGTCATGGTACTGGTAGGTCTGAATATGTGCCATCGATGGCAATGGCTGCGATCGCCGCTGGTACAGATGCCTTAATGATAGAAGTTCACCCCAATCCCGCAAAAGCTTTATCTGACGGGCCTCAATCTCTTACCCCTGAGAAATTTGACCGCTTGGTTCAAGAAATGTCAGTCTTGGGCAAACTAGTTGATCGCTGGCCTACACCTGCATTCGATCGCATTGGTGGGCGTTAAATTCAAACAAAATTCAGGAGCGAAGCCGGAGATGTTTCGCCTTTGGTCAGAATCAGGAGTCAGAATTCATTCTGACTCCTGATTTCTGTTTAGATAAAACTTATAGCACAAGCTTTGGTGGTTAGGACATCAACAGACGATAAAACTTAGACACAAAAAGGCTTTTCACCCAGTCCCCAGTCCCCAGTCCCCAGTCCCTTGCTATATTTATATAAATTCATCTTTGATTAACTAACCTAAATTAAATAAAGCATTACCCAAACTTAATCACAATCAAATATTTTTTCTTCAGCATTATCTGAAGTAACCAAATCATCCCCATGACGCTTTCAAGACGTAAATTCTTTGCAGTAGCAGGTACTACTGCCGTCGGCACTTTGATGGTGTCTCCTTTGGAAGGTCTTCTTGCCAGAAAAGCCTTTGGTAAAAAACTTGGTAAAGGATATGGCCCACTTTTACCAGATCCCAATAGTTTGTTAGATTTACCAAGCGGATTTGAGTATCAAGTTATCTCTCGCACTGGAACCTTGATGAGCGATGGCAATCTAGAGCCTAGCAATCATGATGGTATGGCAGCCTTCCCTGGGCCCAAAAACACAACCATTCTGGTTCGCAATCACGAACTTAGCATCAATTCCGATACGCAAGTACAAGTACCAAATCCCTACGATCCCATTTGCAGAGGTGGCACTACGACTCTGGTTGTTGGACGCGATCGCCAGTTGATTAAACAGTTCAGCTCTCTCGGCGGAACCATTCGTAACTGTGCTGGTGGTTTAACTCCTTGGGGTTCATGGATTAGCTGTGAAGAAGATACAACTATACCAAGTGCAACTAATGGAGTCACAAAGTTACACGGTTACAACTTTGAGGTTCCAGCTAGCGCCACCTCTCCTGTAGCTCCAGTGCCTCTAGTTGCGATGGGACGGTTTAATCATGAGGCTGTAGCTGTAGATCCCAAAACTGGATATGTCTATCAAACTGAAGATAGAGGAGATAGCCTCTTCTACCGTTTTATCCCAAAAGTTCCTGGTCGGTTAAAACAAGGAGGTATTCTTCAAGCTCTGAGGATTATAGGTAGACCAGGAGTCAACACCAAGACCGGTTTCGTAGTAGGGCAGAAGTTAGCTGTAGATTGGGTGAATATTCCTGACCCCAACCCAACAACTACAGATAATGTCAGAGTGCAAGGTCGCAACTTAGGTGCAGCCCAGTTTAGCCGTGGGGAAGGCATCTATTATGAGGACAACAAGGATAAGAAAGGCAAAAATGGCAAAAGAGAATTTTACTTCACTGCTACAGATGGTGGCCCTGTAGGCGGTGGCCAGGTCTGGCGCTATATTCCGGGTGAAGAGACGATTGAATTGTTTGTCGAGTCTCAATCTAAAGATGAACTCGATATGCCCGATAACATAGTCGTAGCACCTTGTGGCGATCTTATCCTTTGTGAGGACGGAGACGGTGATAATTTCTTGATTGGTATTACTCCCAGTGGTGAAATCTACAAATTTGCACGTAATGCCCTCCAAACAGGTGAGTTTGCTGGAGCCTGCTTTTCACCTGATGGTCGTACTTTGTTTGTTAACATTCAAAGCCCTGGTATTACTTTAGCTATCTGGGGGCCTTGGAATAGTAATAGAGGCTAATATAAATGGTACTAAGAAAAGCCCAAAGGTTTGTGTAGCCTTATTGCCTTGTTCCCAGCCTCCAGGCTGGGAATGTATTTAAAGTGGGCTTCTGCCTCTTGTCAAGCTACTGGAGGCAGAAGCCCACTCAGAATGGGTTAAAAGCCTTTAGGCTCTTAACCAGCCAGAGCAAAATTATTTACTCTAAAAAATCCATTGTTCGGGTCTTATTGAAAAGAATCTAAAATTTAGAACTACCTCTTTTTTTGAAGTTCGTGCATACTTCTAACAACCTTTGTGACTAAATTTCTGGGTGTAAATCTGACGCTTTCAGTTAATATTTTATTTCTCATCCCAGGAACAACAACAGTTTTGTTTTTCATTAAGCCCCGATAACCAATCCTTGCGACAGTTTCCGTATCCATCATTCTGTTAACACTAGCAATCTTTGAATCTTCCATTGCAGCATTTTGTTGGAATTCTGATGCTGTTGGCCCTGGACAAAGAACAGTCACGCTGACACCTGTACCCTCTAATTCATTAGCGATCGCTTCTGAAAATGATAATACATAGGCTTTAGTAGCAAAATAAACTGCCATTAGAGGCCCTGGTTGAAAAGCGGCGGCTGAGGCGACATTTAATATTTTTCCATAGTCTTGCTCAATCATATCTTTGAGAAACAACTTCGTTAAATGAGTCAGGCTGACCATATTTACCTGAAGCATTTTCAATTCAGTGCTGAGGTCTGTTTCGCTAAATGCTCCATAAGTACCAAAACCAGCATTATTAACTAGCACATCAATCTTGATGGATGCTTGCTGTAATTCTGTAAAAATTTCTTCTGGGGATGTGGGGATAGATAAATCCTTAACAAAAATTTTGACGGCAATACCAAATTTTTGCGGCAATTCATCTATAATTTCAGTAAGTTTTTGTTCATTTTTATCTACTAACACAAGATTATAATTATGACGAGCAAAAATCTGGGTTAATTGATAGCCTATGCCACAAGCTGCTCCTGTAATTAGAGCAGTTCTTTTTTGCCGACTTTCAGATTTTTTATTCATGTGACAAAAATGATTAACTGGAATTAATTAACTTTTATAAATTTAGCTACAGCAATATATAATGTCTGCTGTAGCTATTTTTATGCAGACAATAAATGATGCTATCCACCTGAAATGAGTATGCTTCAATCCAGGATATTAGATGCAAATATAAAAATCTGTATCTATATAAACAAGAGCAAGAATGTTTAATATTGTTATCAATGTCACAGCATAATTCCGTTGCTATAACTGACGTGCAAGCAGCACAAAAGCGAATTTTGGGGATTGCCCACCGCACGCCTGTACTAACATCTAGAATCGTTAACGATCGCACTAATAGCCAAGTATTCTTTAAGTGCGAAAACTTTCAACGCACGGGAGCATTTAAATTTAGAGGGGCGTACAATGCCCTAGCCCAACTATCGGTAGCACAAAAACAAACAGGCGTTATCACCTATTCATCGGGAAATCATGCCCAAGCGATCGCTTTAGCTGGACAATTACTAAATATTCCCACCACTATTGTCATGCCTGATGATGCACCTGTTGTCAAACAAACTGCTACTCGTGGCTATGGTGCAGAGATAATTTTGTACAATCGCCAAGAAACAAACCGGGAAGAATTAGCTCAAAATTTAGCAGATGAGCGCTCTTTGACACTCATTCCTCCTTACGATCATCCCCATGTCGTTGCTGGACAAGGGACAACCGCTTTAGAACTAATCCAGGAAGTTGGTGAATTGGACTTACTATTAGTTTGTTGTGGCGGTGGTGGATTACTTTCAGGATGTGCGATCGCAGCCAAATCACTTTTACCCAATTGTAAAGTAATCGGCGTAGAACCAGCCCTTGCCGATGATGCTACCCGCTCCTTTCACACCAAAACTCTGCAAACAGTCAAAAATCCTAATACCATCGCCGATGGTGCGCGGACTCCTAGCCTTGGGAAAATTACTTTCCCCTTAGTGCTGCATTACGTCGATGATATGGTGACGGTATCGGAAGAAGCGATTCTTCGCACGATGTTTTTCTTGTGGGAGCGTCTGAAAATTGTCGTTGAACCTACTGGGGTATTAGCTGCTGCTGCTTTACTCGAAGGTGTGGTGACAGCACCAGAAGCGAGAGTTGGTGTCATCATTAGCGGTGGAAATGTAGATTTGGCGCAAGTTGGTAAATTGTTTTCTGTGGCATTGGATTGAAAACTTAAATTCCCAGTAAACGTTTCTATACAAATTGGGCATTTATTCAGTTAAACGGCTATCAGATCGGCTGATACAGTAAAATTATAGTGATAGGCTATAGTAACTTTATTAAAGCTAAAGTCCCTATATGTTGGAATTGAGGTAAAAATGGAAACTACAACGAGAAAACAAGCTTTAATCAAAGCTATTTATGAGCGATTATAACAAACTTATGAAGATACTTTAGAGGATGTCATAGAACTTTTAGACATTCGTAAAGCAGAAGACCTAGAGGATATTAAAGCTTTACATGAAGGACGGGAAGATATTAATAAAAATGGCACTATTCCTTGGGAGCAAGTTAAACGAGAATTAGCCAGTGAATCAATATAAAATTTAATTTTCTAATGCTGCATTTAAACAACTTAAAAAATTACCTATAAAAGTACGGACAAGGATACAAACAAAAATAGACGAGCTAGCTGATAATCCCCGCCCTAATGGGGTTGTTAAGCTAGAAGATTCGGACAATGGTTATTGAATCCGAGTCGGCAGTTACCGAGTTATATACGATATTTTTGATGATGTATTAATAGTTAGTGTTGTGAAAGTAGGGCATCGTAAAGAGGTTTACCGCAACGAGTAAGACAGCAACACTAATAGCAGGATAAAAGCTTTATATTCATACTCTCATATCGCTATCAATAAAAACATAATCTAAGCGCCTAATGCATCGGCTCATAAGATGGTGCGTTAGGCTAAAGCCCTAACACACGCTATGCTTTTACTACGCTTTTACTTTACCATTGCTATTTACACCAACAATCATTGACGGTGGCTCATTACTAACAATTGGCGATTCACCTCGCAATCGCTTCCGGCGTTGGTTTTTAGGAACTCCTCCCGCCATACCATACTCTACACTGCTTTTGCCATATTTAGCCCCGATGCCCATGAGTATGTGTTCTGTCATGTCTGCCAACTGCTGCTCTGTTTCTAACATTTCACGGTATATCTTATCTAGGTTAGAAAGCGCAGTGTTGTAAATATTTTCTTTATTTCGCATTGTCTCAATTAGGCTTGAGTACGCAAATAAAGTGAGTCCATTACTCACATCTAAGTTTGGATCGATTGAACTGATACTAGCTGCACGACGTGCTGCTTTTTCTAGCACTTGGGAAGTTCTTTTTAGTCTAGCCATAAAATCTACCTTTTAATGCAGTTATTTATTTGGTTATCAGTTCTCGAATTCACTGATTTAAGCTTCTTTACTTTAAAAAACTTCCCTATCGATCAGCCTGAGAAAATTCCTGCAAATCTCTATTAACTTTTATTACACTGTAAATTGCTAATAAATCAGTAAATTACGCAAAAAAGTACTCAAACTCCAGTTTAAGAACTAAATATTAGCTTTTGAGTACTAAATATACTCAATTGAGTTCTCAAACCCCAGTTTGAAAACTAAATATTAGCTTTTGAGTACTAAATATACTCAATTGAGTTTTCAAACCCCAGTTTAAGAACTAAATATTAGGTTTTAAGTACTAAATATACTCAATTGAGTTCTCAAACCCCAGTTTGAGAACGCAAATCGCCTTATGAGAAGTTTTTAATTTATTACCCCTCGCGGGGAGTGATGTCTGGCGACAAGAAGCGTAGCTCTCTACGCAAGTCAAATAAATAGCTTAGTGGCATGAGGATGAACAGTAAACCTAAGAATACTGACCTGCCCAAATCAACCTGTCCCGTTCTTCTAACCGCTCTGATTGATTAAATTGGAGAATTGCAACAGTTACGCGCCCAACTGCTGTCAATGGTGCAATCTCTGCTCCATTCAGCTGAAAATGATCGCTCCATTTTTGAGTCCTTGGATTGAAAAAGGGTGTTAGTTTCCCCGTTTCAGGATCGATTGACCCCAAATCAGTACCCTTTGCACGATTACAATATGGACAGGCAAGAGCTAGATTTTCTGCTTCAGTAGTGCCACGATGTTTTTCGGCAATAATATGTTCCATCTCAAAGCTAAATAGTGCCCCACTCTGAGGAAATAAGCAGTACTCACACCTTTGGTTCGCTCTTTCAATTACGAGTTTCCGTAATTGGGCTGATACATAAGTCATGGGTTTTGGCGCAATTGCTCGAAGGTATGAGCTTTTGCCATACGGACAAGATGTTCAATGGTCAGATAGCGTTCTAGTTCAGCTTCACCTTTAGCTGAAAGTGTTCCTGCTTTACTTTGTGCTAGCAAATCACTGACACGGGCTTGGAATTCTGGTGAGGGTCGGATTGCTAGAATTTGTTCTGGTGTAGGCTGACTGGCTAACAAGCCAATAATCTGTTTCTCATCGAGAAAATTGCCAGACTGTTCGCTCAATAACTCTTTTAGACCGCGTTCTACTATCTCTTGTAAGCGGTCTTGGAACGGCTGTAATTGCTGTCCTAGCTCCTCAGATACCTCGACAGTGATTTGCATCATCTAGCTCTGTTATTTTTTAAATCTATCTATTAGCTATAAGTCTAGCTATAAATTTATCTATTAGTTTGATTTTACAAGTATCTGGTATAACTAGTTACTGCGATCGCAGTTTTGATAATGGGATTGATGTGGGCGATCGCATTCTTACCAACTGTTTCAAATAAGCAATGTCTACGACGGGCTACACCTACGCATTCTTAGCAAATGTGTCAAATTGGAAAAAGATTCAACTAAATGGATTCAACGTGGATATACCACAACCCTCAAAATCCTTAATATTTCTAGTAATAAGTGTCAAAGAATGTATTTTAGCTGTTGCCGCAATAAATATATCAGCTTGCGAGCGCGGTTTACCTTGAGTTCTTAAAAAACCTCTCAATTCACCCGAACACTTGGCAATTTCTAAGGTGATGGGGAGAATTTGACAGTGAGTGAAGAGAAAGTTTTCAAACCAGTTTTGGATTCTAGCATTAGGCTTGGCTGTTAAACCATAATAAATTTCCTTAATTGTAATCACACTTAAATTAATAGATGTCACAGTAGCAGTCCATTCTGTCACCCCTGGATTTGGTATTGGGCGAGTTAATTCACTGATTATATTCGTGTCACAAAGATGGCTCATCCTATTCTTCCGTAAAAGGATTGTCGCGATCGCTTCGTGGTGGTATCTCTAAGCTATAGTTTTCTTCGCTACATAACTGCTGAAGTTCTTTAAAGACTTGAGCTAGAGATGTTTTAGCATTTTTTTGCCGCCAGTCTAAAAATTCTTTAAAAAGCTCAGGGTCTACAATTGCAGCCACTAATTCCTCTTGAGTATAAATTAGCTGAGGTTCAAGACTTGTAGCATTAATTATGGAAGGTAGCTGTGCTTTGGCTTCTTCAAGTGTCCATTTCATTGGAAAAACCTCCAAGTTTTGGAAGTATTGCATATAAAGGCTGTTCTCAAGTTAGCTTATTTTCTCAAGCGATGTCTGGCGACAAGAAGCAAAGCTTCTACGCACACTTCGCTGCCAAATTAGCGATGTCTACGACGGGCTACACCTACGCACTTTTGATGATGCGGTTAATATAGGCGCTCGTACCCTTGATATGGGATTGATACGAGCGATCGCCTCCAGTTATTGCTCGCATCATCGCGCTATCAGCTTTATTCTGTCAGAGTATCAAGTTTAGCCAGTACTCTTAATCCTTCTTCTGGGTTGCCAATTGCAGCCATTGCTTTAAATCTTGTATGGGCATCAAATTCTGCTAGAGCTATGGTTGAAAGTTCTTCAATCAACTTATTAACACTGATGCCTTTGGCTTGAGCAAGTTGCTTCAATCTATTATGCTTATCGTCTGGTAAACGAATAGTTAAAGTTGCCATTTTTGTTTAACTCCTAATAATGTTTTCAGGTTTTAATATTGATAAGTTAGGAAATAGTAATTCAGCATTTTGGAAATCTCTGACATTGTGAGTGGCAATAATCTGAGCATTTCCTGCAACTGCTAATTCAATTAAGTGATTGTCAGCTTCGTCTTTTAAATTCGGCCGCCATAAATAGTAGATATAAACCCATTGGCTGACACTCATTAATGATGCTAGTAAAGCTGAAATTTCTTCAGTACTTAAAGGGCATTTGGCGAGAATTTCTGAGCGTTGAATGACTGACTCATACTCAGAAAATAAAGCATTTCCCATCAAAGGCAGATATTCTCCTTTCAAGCAGCGTCGAATGAGTTCTCGACTAGAACCTTTAGAGCTAATCAGCGCACTAATAAAAACGCTGGTATCAACTACAATTTTAATCGCCATGTAAACATGGTAGCATATACACTGTCATGATTTTAGCCAAAAGATTTAAAAGCGATCGCCAGAGATAAATATCTTTTTTGGCAAACAAATAATGGATGTCTACGACAGGCTATTCGGTGTCGCACTTTTGCTGATGGGGTTGATGTGGGCGATCGCTCTTGTTTGTTTGTGAAATACTTAAGTTGAAAATAACTTGCTAAAGTTGCCTTCGGTTTAATTGCAAACATTCCATCAGCTTTGCTAGTTTGCTATCAAAGCTTTCGGGTATTACCATCTCCTTTTGCAACGCCGACAACAGAGATTGCAGGATTTTCTTAGAGAGAAAGCTTACTTGGTGGGTTGGATTTATGAGGTTTTAATGTTAGCAATAATATTTTTCAAAGGTCTTATTAAACAAGTTTTCGTTTATTTAAAATACATCTGTATACAGGGAAAAGGTTTTTTCCTGCGTGGTCTATTTTATTAATAAAGTGCTACAAATGACATTGATAATCAAAAAATTGTGTTGATAATGAAATGGCGATCGCTTATTTTCCAAAAAAATTTGCTTGAAAAACCAGGAAAATCAGGGTTTTTACGAATAAAGTTAACATATGTTAATATTGTTTGGTTTAAGTACGGATATTGAGTATGGTTTCCATAAAGACCGTTCTAAAAAATTCAGAGCAAGTCACTCGGTTGTTTTCTCATCTGGAATTTGATGGAAAAAAACTCAATCATCAACCGGGTAGTGTATTGGGAAGTACTGCATTGATTGCAGGAACCACTGTTGGGGCTGGGATTCTGGCTCTACCAGCCGTTACCCTGCCATCGGGTATTGTACCATCCACATCTGGACTGATTGCTGTTTGGCTCTACGCTTTAGTTTCGGGGTTATTGGTTGCAGAAGTTACCTTAAACACGATGCGAACAGAAGGGCTTTCAAGTATAGGTTTTTTAGGAATTGTTGAGAAAATCCTTGGTAAGGTGGGAGCGCGAATTGCTGGCGGTGCATATTTATTCATGCACTATGCTCTGTTGGTGGCATATATCACCGAAGGCGGAGAGATTTTAGGAACGGCGGCGACAAAAGTCTGGGGTGTGCAGATATTGCCGACGTGGGTGGGCACAACGACTTTCACGCTCTTATTTGGCGGCATTATGTATCTTGGGCGAGAAAAGTTTATTGAGAAATTAAACAGCGCCTTTGTCGGAATTGTCATCGTTTCCTTCTTAGGACTATTATTTCTGGGAGGAAGGCATATTCAGAGTGCCCAACTATTATTTCAGAACTGGAGTGCCCTGGGCAGTGCGATTTCAGTGATGTCTGTGGCGCTGTTTTTCCAAAACGTTGTGCCATTGGTTGTGACGCAACTCGAAGGAGATGCCTACAAAATTCGTCAATCCATCTTTATTGGTTCTGTAATTCCTCTAATTATGTTCTTGGCATGGAATGCCGTAATTTTAGGAAGCGTCAGTCCCGATATGCTACATAGCACATCTGGCGGTACAAGTGTTTTCGATCCACTACAAATTCTTCGAGCAGGTGGCGCGGGGCAATGGTTAGGAGTGCTAGTATCCATTTTTTCAGAGTTTGCGATCGTCACCTCATTCATTGGATTTGTGTACGGGTTGCTGGATTTGTTCAAAGATATTTTCCTACCTGCACAGTGGCAACTTTCTAGCCGCTTACCTCTTTATTCCCTGGTTCTTTTCCCGCCGATGACTCTCGGAACGCTTAACCCCAGCATCTTTTTTACTGCCCTAGATTACACTGGAACATTTAGTATTTCAGTTCTAGGTGGAATTATTCCGGCGTTAATGAGTTGGAAGCAACGTGAAAACTCAGATAGCACAAATCAACCACTCGTTCCTGGCGGCAAGGTAACACTCATTGCGATCGTTGGAGTGGCATTAGCCATGATTGGAAGACAAATTCTGTCAATTTACACCAAATAAAACCATCAATAAAAATTATGTGCTACAAAAAAATATAATTGTAGTATAAATATATTAACCACAATCAAACTGCAACATGAGAGTCAAATGACCAATGACCAATGACCAATGACTACTTAATCAAATGAATGATTCTCGACTCGTCAAAATCAGCAAATATCTCAGCAAATATCTGCGACATACACCGGATGCTATTGGCATTAAACTTGCTCCTGGCGGTTGGGTTGCTGTTGATGACTTACTTACTGCTTGTGCTAAAAACAAGTTTCCGATTACCCGCCAGGAATTACAGATGGTAGTTGAATTCAACGAGAAGCAACGCTTTTCTTTTGATTCTACAGGTAATTTGATTCGTGCGAACCAAGGACATAGTGTAAAAGTCGATTTACAATTAGAAGCTGTTGTTCCTCCAGATGAGCTTTATCACGGCACAGGACACAAATCTGTAGAGTCAATTCTGCAAACAGGACTTTGCAAAATGTCGCGGCATCATGTCCATTTGTCAAAGGATATAAAAACAGCAGAAACTGTTGGTGCAAGGCATGGAAAACCAGTGGTTTTTGCTGTAAATACTGCGGCAATGCATCAGGCAGGTTACATCTTCTATTGTTCTGCTAATGGTGTTTGGTTAGTCGATAATGTGCCACCTGAATATCTACAAAAAATTTGAATTTTAACGTGAGTCTCCAACGGAGGCGCATCTGCGGGAAGGGCGAAAGAAACAAGTCAAATCCTCTTTCCTTCTGCCTTCTGCCTCCTGCCTCCTGCCTCCTGCCTTATTTCTTAGGAGTTCAACGAGTGCTATTTTGACCTCTCCCCCAGCCCCTCTCCTACCAAGAGCTACGGTGTACACACAAGTGTTGGTGCAGTGTATCTATCCCGCCTCGGAATAAATTCCGAGTCTCATAACCAAAGTCCTCTAAAAGAGGACTAAACTAAATTTCTTGTTTAGTCCTCTTTTAGAGGACTTTAGCTTATCAGCCCGGAACTTTAGTTCTGGGCGGGATATTTGCTCAGTGACTAAAGCCAGCAAAAAATAGCTCGACAGTAGATGAAATTGATTCTATGTCGAACACCCAAGGAGTCAGATGATGATTGCAATACAACTTTTTTATAACTTTGTCGTCATTGAAAAGGATAAGAGAATTTGGTGACAAGGGGATAGATTTTCAACAAATCATTTCTTCTGTTGCCTTGTCTGATTGCGATCGATACTTAAAATAGCTCGTTCAATTTATGAACTCAGATCGATGTACCCATAGCGCTTGTACTCCCAATACTGTATTCTCTGATAGATTAGCTTTTGCAAAAACAGGGATTAGCAGTAATTCCATTCCGGTTGACACTCAAAAAAGTAACTTTGTAGATTTGTCTATAAAATTACAAACTCTCAATAGTAAAAATACTATCAATCTCTTAGCCTACTCACCCAATGTAGGTTAGAAATCTCACCAAACAAGCATTTTAGACCTATCCAAACCCCAAGATGCCTTCTAAGCGAATCTTGTTTATCAGTAACGGCCACGGAGAGGACAACCACACCTCTCATGTTATTCAAACCCTGCGCCAATTGTGTCCTTCAATTGAGATGGCGGCAATGCCGATTGTGGGAGAAGGAAAAGCTTACCGTAGCTTGGATATTCCCATTATTGGACCCACACAAACAATGCCCTCCGGCGGATTCTTTTACATGAAGCGCCTCTATTTGCTGAAAGATTTTCAATCGGGATTGATTGGGTTAACGTGGCGACAATTACAAACGGTGTTGCAGTATGCTCCCAACTGCGATTTAATTATGTCTACTGGGGATTTTATCTCCCAAACATTTGCATACTTAACAAAGCGTCCCTTCGTTTCGTTTATATCTTGTCTTTCTGCCCTCTATGAAGGGCGATTGCGGATCAATCCACTGCTGTGGCACGACCTTAATTCTTCTCGATGTCTGACAGTTTTTACCAGAGATTCCTATACGGCTTTCGATCTCCAACGGCAAGGTATAGCTAAGGCTCAGTTTGGTGGGATTCCGGCTTTAGATCGCCTCGTCCCCACTGGCAAAGACTTGTACCTGAAACCGGACGTTCCGGCAATCGCACTTTTACCAGGATCGCGGATGCCGGAAGCAGCGCGAAATTTCAGTTTGCAGTTGCAACTGGTGATAGAAATCGCCAAGGTGATGCCTTCAAGATTCCAGTTTCGCGCCGCCTTAGTACCAAATTTGATGGCGCAATTAGACGACATTGCTCAAAGTCAAGGTTGGCAACTGAATCAAGGCATACTCACCTATTCTCCTCCAGGAAGTTCGGCTGAGGAATCACCGCTTGTAGAAGTGAGATGTTATTCAGATGCCTTCAGTGATATCGTATATTACTCTGACCTCGTTATTGGTATGGCAGGGTTGGCAGTGGATTTAGCTGTAGCGATCGGCAAACCTATTATTCAGATTCCCGGAGAAGGCCCTCAATTTACCTATCAATTTGCAGAAGCGCAAACGCGGCTGTTGGGCATTTCTGCCCAAACCATCGGCACTAAGCCAGCAACCCCTGAAATTCTCAAGCAAGCAGCTAAACGAGTAGTTGAAACTTTAGAAGATTCATACTACCTCGCTAAGTGCAAAGAAAATGGCCCTGAGCGATTTGGCCCACCTGGCGCATCTGAGAGAATTGCCCGCTTTATACTAAACTCTCTAGGAGAAACTGAGTAGAAATTGCGTCAGAATTCAGGAGTCAGCACGGTTGGGTAACATGGTGTGGTAGGCTAACGCCTTAATGCGCCTAACTCCTAACTTCTGACTCCTAACTCCTAACTCCTGAATTCTTACTTACCTATGAAAGTCCGCTCTAGTTACTGGCAACTGTTGCCTTATCTTTGGCCCCAATGGCCGCTGTTAATCCGGGGATTGGCTTGTATCTTAGGATTTGTGTTATTTACTCTAGCAGTGCCCTATTTAGCAGGTCAGGTCGCTTTTTATCTTGGCCAGGGAAATGTTAACCAGATTGCCTACTGGCTCGGACTAGCCACTTTAGTATTTTTGATTCGAGGGCTTTGTCAATACGGGCAGAATGTCTTTATGATCGCTGCTGCCCTGAACATGGTTTTAAACTTGCGTAAACGGGTTTATGCTCACCTGCACAAACTTGGATTAGATTACTTTGAAACCACACAGACGGGAGACTTGACTTATCGCTTGACTGAAGATATCGATCGCGTCGGCGAAATTGTGGACAAGTTATCTCATCAGTTTCTTTCCAATTTGTTGCAGTTAATTGCAATTCCCATTTACATGCTCTACCTGAATTGGCCCCTCACTCTTGCGGGTTTGATTTTGGCTCCTTTAATGGCTTGGTTGATCGGGCAATTTGGTCAGCGATTACTCGTGCTATCTCGCCAGAGCCAAAATCAAGTTTCCAATTTGTCGGCGATGCTAACTGAGGTATTTAGCGGGATTCGCGTCGTTCAAGCTTTTGCAGCCCAAGAATATGAAGTGAAGCGATTCAATAAAGAAGCAGAAATCAATCGCCAAGCTAAGTATCGCGCTCTACAACTTAAATCTATTCAGTTTCCCGTTGTCGGTTTTTTGGAAGCAGTTAGTATTATGCTGCTGTTTTTATTAGGAGGATGGCAGATTTCTCAGAATCAGCTGACTGCTCAAGGGTTTATCAGTTTCTTAGCTGCTGTGGCTTTACTGATTCAGCCAATCGACTTGTTGATTAGCAATTACAACGAATACAAACAGACCGAAGCTTCTGTGGAACGCATCTTTGAACTGATGGCGAAGGAACCTAGTATCAGCGAAAAACCGAATGCTCAGGAAATGCCACGAGTTATCGGCAAGGTTGAGTATCGTCATGTCGATTTCGCCTACAATTCCGACCAGCCAGTTCTTAAGGATCTTTGCTTAGGCGCTTCTCCTGGTGATGTCATTGCCTTAGTTGGTTCTTCTGGAGCAGGCAAATCGACATTAATTAACCTTTTACTTCGCTTTTATGACCCTCAAAGGGGTCAAATTCTGGTTGATGATATTGATATCCGTGATGTCACACTAACCAGTTTGCGCCATCAAATTGGCATTGTTCCCCAAGATATTACCCTTTTTTCCGGGACGATCGCTGAAAATATCGGTTATGGTCAGGAAAAATTGGATTTAGCAGCGATTCAGTCAGCGGCAAAGATTGCCAACGCCCACTCCTTTATCACCCAGTTTTCTCAGGATTATCATACTTGGTTAGGCGAACGTGGAGTTAACCTATCGGGAGGACAACGCCAAAGATTAGCGATCGCTAGAGCAGTTGCCAACGATCCCCGAATTCTCATCCTGGATGAGGCTACCTCTGCTTTAGATTCTGAATCAGAAGCGCTAGTTCAAGAAGCACTGGAGCGAGTGATGCAAAATCGTACCGTGTTTATTATCGCCCATCGCCTGAGCAGCGTTCGTCGGGCTGACTGCATTCTCGTAATCGAACAAGGACAGGTGGTTGAAGCTGGTACCCACGCCTCCCTCCTGTCTCAGGAAGGACGGTATGCCCGTTTTTACGCCCAACAGTTATACTCTACAGATGAGTAGGGCATTGTCAAGTTACTGTCGGTTCGCTCATTTGAAAAAATTTATATCAACACCCCAGCAATACAAGCGGTGATAAAACCCGCTAACAATCCGCCAATCATTGACCTGACACCCATACGAGCCAAGTCATGCTGGCGATTGGGTGCTATCCCCGCAATGCCGCCAATGGTAATGCCAATTGAACCGATATTTGCAAAGTTACATAATGCGTAAGTTGTAATAATTACTGCACGTTGAGAGATTTTTCCACTTTCAATTAGTGCCTTCAAATCCAAAAAAGCAATAAACTCATTGAGGATTGTTTTTGTACCCAATAAAGCCCCAACTTGCCGACAATCAGCCCAAGGTACGCCCATTAGCCACGCCACGGGAGCCATGAGAAAAGACAAAATCCACTGTAATGAGAGTTGTTGTAAGCCCACAAATGCCCCCAACCATCCCAAAAGTGCATTCAGGGCAGCTAATAATCCCAAAAAGGCGATAATCATCACCCCAACGTTAACTGCTAGCTTCACGCCTTCAATTGCTCCGGTGGTAGCAGCATCAATTACATTTATATAATTGGTTTCTATATACGCTTTTGCTTTGCCAGTCGTCTCTGATACTTCTGTTTCTGGGTAAAGTAATTTTGATACCACCAACGATGTGGGAGCAGTCATAAAGAAAGCAGCAATCAAATGTTCTGCTGGTATGCCAAAGGAAAGATACGCTCCTAGTACTCCCGCCGCAATTGTGGCAAAACCACCCGTCATCACGGCATGGAGTTCTGATTGCGTCATATTCGCTATATAAGGTTTAACCATCAGCGCCGCCTCTGTTGGCCCCAAAAAGATGTTACCTGCACAGGATAAAGATTCAGAACCCGATGTTTTCATTGTTTTCATCATTACCCACGCCATCACATTTACGACTCGTTGTAAAATACCGTAGTAATACAAGACGCTGATGAAAGCAGAGAAAAAGATAATTGTCGGTAGCACTTGGAAAGCAAAAAAATGATCTTTAAAATTTTCTCCAAAGACAAATTTTGCCCCAACATCAGAAAAGGCTAAAAATTGACCGACAATATCTCCCAGAGATTTAAACACATTTAAACCCCAAGGAGTTTTAAGAATCACAAGTGCAAACAAAAATTCCAATCCCAAACCCCATACGACTATGCGCCAACGCACTGCACGACGATTAACAGAGAAGGCGTAGGATATACTGAGAAAAACTAAAATTCCCAACGCAGAGATAGCGCGTTCCATGTTTACTCCCGGAAGGTATTGTTAAGGCACTTAGTCACAGAGCATACACAAAATCTGCCTTTTTTTGGGGTTTTGTAGCCAATTACTAGAGTTTTGATGCTGTAAATAAGAATTTAGCGATGTCTACGACGGGCTACGCCTATGCACATTCATATCTTGTTACAAAACGGTCTTCCCAAACCTTAAGCACATTTGTATTAATAGGAACAACCAATGTAAACAGGAAAAAATTCACCTTGGAGGGAAAAGAGAATTATGGTGGCACTGACCGGTTATCAAATAAATGAACTAATTTATTCGGGATCTAAAACCCTAGTGCATCGCGGCATTAGAGAATCAGATAAAAAACCAGTAGTAATTAAATTGTTGCGACGTGAGTATCCGACATTTTATGAACTCGTGCGGTTCCGCAATCAGTACACCATTGCCAAAAATCTAGACATTGACGGCATTATCAAAACTTATAGCCTGGAGAACTATCAAAACAGCTATGCCTTAGTTATGGAAGATTTGGGAGGGATTTCTCTCCAAGAAGAGATGGCGAGGTGGGGAGATGGGGGGATGGGGAGAACTGCTGATGGGTTGGAGACATTTTTTCACATTGCTTTGCAAATTGTCTCCATTCTTGATGGACTGTATCACAATCGGGTGATTCACAAAGACATCAAACCCGCTAACATTTTGATCAACCCTGCCACAAAAGATATAAGACTGATCGATTTTAGTATCGCCTCCTTACTTTCTAGAGAAACGCAAACTCTGACTAATCCAAATATTTTAGAAGGGACGTTAGCATACCTTTCTCCCGAACAAACTGGACGAATGAACCGGGGAATTGACTATCGCAGCGACTTTTATTCCTTGGGTGTCACCTTTTTTGAACTCCTCACCGGAGAGTTACCTTTCAAATCTGATGAACCGATGGAGTTGGTGTATTGTCATTTGGCAAAGCTTCCTCCACAGGTACATAGTCTCAATCCTGAAATTCCGCCAATTCTGTCTGAAATCATTGGCAAACTGATGGCAAAAAACGCCGAAGATAGATATCAAAGTACATTGGGGTTGAAGTATGACTTAGAAATTTGCTGGCGTCAGTGGCGAGAAACTGGCAGGATTGATGTCTTTGAGTTAGGAGTGCGTGATATTTGCGATCGCTTTATCATCCCAGAAAAACTCTATGGTCGGCAAGCAGAAGTAGAAAGCTTACTCGCAGCATTTGATAGAGTCGCTAACCCCCCTGAATCCCTCCTTGCTAAGGGGGGACTAAGGGGGGTAGAAATGATTTTAGTAGCAGGTTTCTCTGGTATTGGAAAAACTGCCGTTGTTAACGAAGTTCATAAACCCATTGTGCGACAACGGGGTTATTTTATCAAAGGAAAATACGATCAATTTCAACGCAATATTCCTTTAAAAGCTTTTGTCCAAGCATTTCGAGATTTGATGGGGCAATTACTGAGTGAAACCGATGCCCAACTCGAACAATGGAAAGCCAAAATTATGACAGCTTTGGGTGAAAATGCTCAAGTAATTATTGAAGTTATTCCCGAACTAGAAAAAATTATTGGACAACAACCGCCAGTACCCGAACTTTCAGGGATTGCTGGACAAAATCGCTTCAATTTACTGTTTCAAAAATTTCTTCAGATTTTCACAACCAAAGAACATCCATTAGTAATATTTTTGGATGATTTACAATGGGCAGATTCTGCATCTCTAAAGTTTATGCAATTACTAATTAGTGAAACCGAAATTCACTATATGTTAGTTATTGGTGCTTATCGAGACAATGAAGTATATCCTGCACATCCGTTGATGTTAACCTTAGCAAAAATTCGTAAAAATGGGGCAAATTTTAATACTATTACTTTAGCCTCTCTCAATCATACAGATTTAAATCATATAATTACTGATACTCTAAAATCTAACTTAGAGGTGGCTCTACCTCTCACAGACTTAGTATATCAAAAAACTCAAGGCAATCCCTTATTTACTAATCAGTTTCTTAAGTTTATGCACGAAGAGAAGTTAATTAACTATAACTTTGATATCGGTCATTGGCAATGCGATCTTGCTCAGGTTAGAGGATTAGCATTTACTGAGGATGTGGTAGAGTTTATGGTGCTTCAATTACAGAAGTTACCAGAAGCAACTCAAAAAGTTTTGCAGCTTGCAGCTTCTATTGATAATCAGTTTGACCTAGCAACTCTCGCAATTGTCTATGAAAAATCTCTAGCAGATACAGCAGCAGACTTATGGAAAGCTTTGCAAGAAGGTTTAATCATACCCACCACTGAAGTTTACAAGTTTTATCAACAGGAATTAGAAGAATCTATAATTACTTCTGATTCCTCAATGCTCAATTCTACTTCCTGCTCCTACAAGTTTTTGCACGATCGCGTCCAACAAGCTGCTTATTCTCTAATTCCTGAAAATCAAAAGCAGACAGTACACCTCAAAATTGGGCGATTAATGCTGAGGAATATCTCGCTTGAAGAACGCGAAGAACATTTGTTTAAATTAGTCAATCAGTTAAACTTAGGAGTTGAATTAATTACTCAACCAGAGGAACGAGAAGAACTGGCAAAATTAAATCTAACTGCAAGTCATAAAGCCAAAATTTCGACTGCTTATGAAGCCGCTGTAGAATACACAAATTTTGGAATTAAGTTACTCATAGAAGATTGTTGGCAACATCAGTATGACTTGGCTTTAAAACTGTACTCAACCTCTGCCGAAGTCGCCCATCTTAACGGTGATTTTGAACAGACGGAACAATGTATACAAGTAATATTACAACATGGCAAAACACTGATAGATCAAGTCAAAGCCTACGAAGTCAGAATCTTATCTCAGGTAGCACAAAACAGAATGTGGGAAGCTATAAAAACGGGACTTCATGTTCTCAAGATATTGGGAATAGAACTGCCCGAACAGCCAACACAAGAAGATATTAACCGCGGACTACAGGAAACACAATTAGCTTTAGATGGTAAATCTATTGAAGGGTTACTAGAGTTAAAATTAATGACTGAGCCAGATAAGTTAGCAGCCATGAATATTTTGACAAATATTGCTGCTGCCGCTTATTTAGTTATCCCAGAACTCTATCCCTTAATATTATTTAAACAGGTTAATTTATCCCTAAATTATGGAAATACTGCTAATTCACTTTATGGATATTCATCTTATGGGCTGATTCTTGGCGGGATTGTAGGAGATATTGATTCAGGTTATCAATTCGGTCAACTAAGTCTAAAACTATTAGATAAATTAAATGCTAAAGAATTCATAGCTAAAACATATATGATTGTTTATGGCTGTTTGAATCATTGGAAGAAGCATCTTAATGAACTTTTACTTCCTATACAATCAGCTTATTATAGTGGAGTAGAAACAGGAGATTTAGAATTTGCAGGTTACTGTGCGTGTAATTATTCTTTGAGTTCATATTTTGCTGGTAAAGAATTATCTTCTCTAGCACAGGAAATAGGAACTTATAGTCAAGGACTGGCACAAATTCGTCAAGAACCATCCTTACATAAAAATGAACTTTATCGGCAAGTAGTGCTTAACTTACTCTCAAAAAATCAAAACCCTTGCCGCTTAATTGGTGATGCTTACAATGAAGAAATCATGTTGCCGCTTCATATCCAAGGCAACGATCAAACTATGATTTGTTCGTTGCATTTTAATAAATTGGTTCTCTGTTATTTATTTGCTGAGTATACTCATGCTATTGAAAATGCTGACTTAGTACAGAATTATTTAGAAAGTCTTCTTGGAAGTATTATTTTTGCTCTATTTCATTTCTATGATTCTCTGAGCCAATTAGCCGTATATTATGATGCTTCTGAAGATAAGCAAGTATTCATTCTCAAAAAGGTTACAGCAAATCAGGAAAAAATGCAGAACTGGGCGCATCATGCGCCGATGAATCATTTACATAAGTTTCATTTAGTGGAGGCTGAACGCTATCGTATTCTCGGCGAATATATTCAAGCAATGGAAATGTATAATCGCGCCATTCAGGGAGCTAAAGAAAATGAATATATTCAAGAAGAAGCTTTGGCTAACGAACTCGCTGCCAAATTTTATTTGGGATGGGGTAAAGAGCAAATTGCCCAAACCTATCTGATAAATGCTTACTACTGCTATGTCCGTTGGGGCGCTAAAGCCAAAGTCTATGATTTAGAAAAACGTTATCCTCAATTACTTGCCCAGATTCTCCAATGGGAAACAATTCGCCTTAATCCTACAGAAATAGCATCTACTCTCCATAGCATGTCCCTATCTACTTTTACTGCTGATACGACAATTTCATCCAGCAGCGCCAGCATTTCAGATGCTTTAGATTTAGCAAGTGTTCTTAAAGCCTCTCAAGCACTGTCTAGCGAAATTCATTTAGAGAAGTTGCTCTCTACATTAATGCAAGTGGTAATGGAGAATACTGGAGCGAAAAAATCTGCTTTAATTTTACTTAAAGATAATATTTGGGTGATTGAAGCAATCGCAACATCTCAGCAAGTGCCAACTATTCTGCAATCTATTCCCATTGAGTTTAGCCAAGATATCCCTCTAACTCCAATTAACTATGTCAAACGCACCTTAGAAACATTGGTAATTGATGATGCAACTGCGAGCAATTCCTTCACATCAGACTCATACATTATCAGACAACAACCGAAGAGTTTGTTGTGTACCCCCATTCTCCATCAAGGGAAGTTAATCGGCATCCTTTACTTAGAAAATAATCTCATTGCTGGAGTATTTACCCATGATAGACTCCAAGTAATCAACCTATTGTGTTCGCAAGCTGCAATCTCTTTAGAAAATGCTTCTCTTTATCAGCGATCGCAAGAGAATGCCCAACAATTAGAACACTCACTTACAGATTTAAAACAAATGCAACTACAACTGGTGCAAAGTGAGAAAATGTCAGCATTAGGTAATTTAGTTGCAGGTGTAGCCCACGAAATTAATAACCCTGTAGGCTTTATTGCAGGTAATATTCAACCTGCTGTTGATTTAGTCGAAGATTTGTTTAACCTCATCGAGCTTTATCAAGAAAAGTTTCCAAATCCGGGTGTAGAAATTGAAGAAAAAATTGCCGAAGTTGACCTAGAATATATCCGAGAAGATTTGCCAAAAATGATTTCTTCGATAAAATTAGGTATCGATCGAATTCGGAGTATTAGCAATAGTTTGCGAACCTTTTCCAGAGCAGATACAGAAAACAAAGTTGCTTTTAATATTCACGATGGTATCGACAGTGCAATTTTGATTCTGAAGCATCGTTTAAAAGCATCAGAACTACATCCAGATATTAAAGTAGTGAAAAAATACGGGGATATATCTTTAGTAAAATGTTTTCCTGGACAACTTAATCAAGTATTTATGAATTTATTGGCAAATGCCATTGATGCTTTAGAGGAGTCCAATATTGGATATAATTTTCACGACATTAATAATAAAATTGAGATTAAAACTTGTTTGAGTGAAGACAAAGAGCGAGTTTTAATTTACATTCAAGATAATGGGATGGGAATGTCTGATGAAGTTAAACAAAAGATTTTTGACCATTTATTTACAACTAAATCTGTCGGTAAAGGTACAGGATTAGGATTAGCGATCGCTCGACAAATTATTGTAGAAAAACATGGCGGTACTCTAGATGTTAATTCTGTACAGGGAGAGGGTACAGAATTTGTGATTCAAATTCCGATTTAAAATTACGCCTCTTGGCGCGGGTAGCCAAAGCTAAGATGACTGCCAATGATTGTGTAGAAATCATTTGGCGCGTGTGCAGCACCCCCTGCACAACCTGGAACCTTGCATTTATCGCTAACAGTTTGGGCGACTTTAGAAAGCTCACTGGTGTGTGGTGTCATGTCCCATCCTTCACCACCATAGCTGCTTGTGGTTTTTTGAATATCATGCAAAACGATCGCTTCCAGCTGCCAACCATTGATTTTACACTCGCCCAAACGATAAATTTTAGACAATGCTGGATCTGATAAAGCTAAACGTAACTCTGTTTCTATTTGCGTGAAGTCAGGCTTTTCCGGCTGCATCTGCAAGTAAGCAAGCAATTCTGCGGCTGATGTGCCAGTTCTAAAAAACACCAATGCGTAACCGTCTCCCCCAGAAACGACTCTCCAATCAACTAAGGTGAGTTCTGGTGACTGCGCCAGCGCTACAATCAATGAAGTGTCAGTTTGGTTATTTGTGCCAGTTATCCCACCATAACCAGACTCGATGCCAAAATTGCGATCGCAAACACCAATGATTTGCCAGACATAGTGTGCAACAGTAACTATAGGTTCATCTCTTTGTATACCTGACACTACTTCAGCATAGTTGCTCTGGTCAACATACAAATCGTAAGAACCTGGAGTATTGGAGTTTCCACATGGCGCATTGATTAATTTGCCAACAAAGTGGCAATGTTCAAAACCTGACAGTGGATGCTGGCGCACCAAAGCAGCAAGGCGTTCAGCATCAGACAAAGCAAAAGTGGCACTGAAGTAGTAATGAGGGCCTTGTCTGCACTCTTGGATTTCCCAGAACCAATCCTGAAATTTACTCACTATATAAAGATACACACAACAACATAACGACCAAGATAACTGGTGGCAGATAATATTGAATACCCAGGATATAGCAGTTCTCGCTTGGGTGCTCGCTTTGCTTTTAAAGCTAACACCGATCGTTTCTCTTTATTCATCAAGCTCTCATGCCTGACAACATCAATTATTGCCGCAATCGATCAACTTTAACCTTGATTAAGTAATTGTATTCTCAACTGAATTTCAAGTTACAAAATAGAAAATGGTGTTGGGTATTGGAATTTTATGAATTTACCATTACGGACGTTGGGAGTTGCACCAAATGCGTGGACAGTGAATAATGCGATCGCAGATATCACTCGTCCTCAAAAGCCCCCACAACCCGTTATTTTATCAACAGAAACTAAAACCCTGCGCCTAGACTTGGCAAAGACTGCTATCCTCGTCATTGATATGCAAAACGACTTCTGTCACCCTGATGGCTGGTTAGCGCATATCGGTGTGGACGTAACTCCAGCGCGTCAGCCTATTGAACCTTTGAATAACTTACTTCCAGAACTGCGTGAGGTTGGCGTTCCAGTCATTTGGATAAATTGGGGTAATCGTCCCGACTTGCTCAATATTAGTGCTAGTTCGCGCCACGTCTATAATCCCACAGGGGAAGGTGTGGGATTGGGCGATCCACTACCAAGCAATGGTGCTAGAGTACTTATGGCAGGTAGTTGGGCTGCGGCAGTAGTAGACGAGCTAGAACAGATACCCGAAGATATTCGTGTGGATAAATACCGCATGAGTGGGTTTTGGGATACACCTTTAGATAGTATCTTGCGGAATTTGGGAAGGACAACATTATTTTTTGCTGGTATTAATGCCGATCAATGTGTGCTGACCACGTTATGTGATGCCAACTTCTTAGGATATGACTGCGTATTGGTTAAAGATTGCACCGCTACCACTTCTCCTGAATATTGCTGGCTGGCGACATTGTACAATGTCAAACAATGCTTCGGTTTTGTTACTGACTCGCAAGAAATTTTAACAGCGCTGCAAAATGGTGAGGAGCGATCAAAGACGCGATTAATCGCGTCTGTACAAGAGTAAGGAGTTAATATTCAAGACTCAGATTTTAGAAATTTTCATACCCATCGATAACTTCAGAGGGGATAAATAAATGTACGCTACTCGTTGTGTAATTCCGGTTATCAAATCTAGCAAAGATTACCAAGTATATCGCATCAGTCCCGACGCCTCTAATCGATTAGCAATTATTTTCGATTCGACAAATGCTAATACTTCTTTGACTTGCTGCATAGAAATTTTTGATGTTGCTGGACAAACGCCCCCAAATCGCCATCAGTGGGCGGTGGAAATGTTTTTTGTTCTCAAAGGGGAAGCGATCGCTATATGTGACGGCAAGAGTGCCACAATCAAAGCTGGAGATAGTTTATTAGTGCCTCCCACTGGTACTCATTTGATTAAAAATACTGGTTCTACTCGCTTGTACACGTTGACTGTGATGATTCCCAATGAAGACTTTTCGGAATTGATTCGCAGTGGGATTCCGGCGGAGTTAGATGAAGAAGATATGGCAGTAATAGGGAGATTTGATGCTTTGATGCCTTGTTAAAGATATTTGAAACCTCTGTTCTATTTCTCTCTCTTACAAAGCTACGGTGTACACACAAGTTTTGCCGTAGCTATATCTTTATTAATAAATGAAATCTCACATTGCGCTTCTATCTTGCCTCGCCTCTGCCTTTCCTGCTCAAGAATAGCCTGCCTTAACGTGAGTTCGATGAACCTCTCCCGGACAACTTTCCTCTCCCACGGGGAAAGGGAGGAGCAACGAGAAATTAGGGTTTTCTCCCCTCTCCGTGTCGGCTACGGTGTACACACATCTCTAAAAATCCTACCCACCCAATATTTCTGTTCAAGTGAAAGTCTCACACTGAGCAAATATCCTGCCCTGAACTAAAGTTCCGGGCTGATAAGCTAAAGTCCTCTAAAAGAGGACTAAACTAAATTTCTTGTTTAGTCCTCTTTTAGAGGATGTCTGAGAAGTATTCAATATTTCGCTTGATCCCCCCTAACCCCCCTTTTAAGGCTACGGTGTATACACAAGTCAAATTACCCCCCTTAATCCCCCCTTATCAAGGGGGGAAACAGGAAATTTAGTTCCCTCCCCAATACATACGGGGAGGGTTAGGGTGGGGTAAAACTGACACGAAGAACCAGGTGAGTAAACTATTTCAGACTTGTGTATACACCGTAGCTTTTTAAGGGGGGAACTGGAATCAAAGTCCCCCAATTTATCGGGGGATTTAGGGGGATCTACAAGTCTCGAATACAACACCAAAAAGTTTTCAGACATCCTCTTAGAGGACTTTCGTTATGAGACTTGGAATTTATTCCGAGGCGGGATAGATACACTGCACCAACACTTGTGTGTACACCGTAGCTCCGTGTCGGAGAGGGGTTGGGGGAGAGGTCAAAAAAGGGCTTGTCGAACTCACGTTGCCTTAACAGATAAATTTCCACAAAGCCAAGCGTATTGCACTATCTAGTCCGCAATAACTGCACGAAAGTATTACTTACCGTATTGTCTTTGGTGTCGGCGGCGTATTGAATCAATTCTTCCCGCAGTTTTTTGGCTGCATCTATCTCAAGTAAGGTTGCTAGCAAGAAATAAACGCCACGAAATCGGGGGTCGCCCATTCTATCAACTAATAGTCCTTCGGCGGCATCAGTTTCGCCGAGAAAGTTTTGCACTAAGAAGAAATCCATGATTTTATCGTGGCGGAAGCACCATTCTTTCTGGGCTTCGCCTTTTTTATCTTGCCACTGACGGCTGACTACCATTTTGTATTTCTCGTCTGACAAAGACATGGCAACTTGGAAAAATTCGTCTGCGGGTAAGGCTTGTTTGTCTTCGAGTCGCATTTGGTAGACGGCGGCGGAGAATTTCTTTAAGGGAAATTCTTGATTCCATTCTTTGAGGTATTCTGCCGCCATTAAATTGTATTGCTGTTCTTGCAGGCGAAACAAGTTTGGATATTTACCTTGTGATAACATCAGCGCTACCACAGTTACATCCATTGGATTGGAAAGAGTTCGTTGGGCAGCGTTTAACTCTTCTTTGACTTGCTGGTTATTGAGGACTTCTGTTAAATAATTGGTGCAGGCTTTGGCGTAATCATCGCCTTGAACTTTGGCATCTTTGGGGAGTCGCGGCTGACGGGATATCAAAAACTGTTGAATTTGTTGTTGTTCAAGGGGCTGCAAGTAGTATATTTTTGCTGTTGAGGGCGGTATCCATTCTAGGGGCTGAGTAGTCATTATAATGTTGCCCCGGAAATAGCTTTCGACAAACTGGCAGATTTTTGCCCGTGTTTCGGCAGTGACTTCATTGAGTCCGTCGATGCAGATGTCAATTGCGCCACTGTAAATCAGGTTTTTTAGGAAGTCGGCATCTTTGGCTTGGCCGTGTAGCTTGTCTTGAATTGCCTCAATTACGCCTTTATTACACTTTTGGGCGGGGAGATAAACGACTATGCGCTGGGAGTTTTTCAACAGATGCCGCAGAAACATTGACTTGCCTAAGCCGGAATCACCTTCTAAGATAATTTGTCCTTGAATACTGGGTAATGCTTTGGTAATTGGCAGGATGTCTCCTGAAGTGGGAACTTTGACTTGAGATTGTGGGAAGTATGATTGGTCATAAAAATTATCTAACCCGGCATCGGCTAATAGGGAAGGTTTGAATGGTTCAAATAATTTGCGCTGGAAGGGTGGAAACCAGGTGAGGAGAAAGCCGACATAGCCGACGCCGAGAATCCGGCGTACCCAAGGGTTCCAGAAGAAGATGGCTTGGACTTGGGGAAATTTGGGGTAGGCAAAGATGAGAACTAGCCAAAAGGCTGCATGAATGAGGATGGTGTTTTTGGCTTTGAAAAACCACTGCCAATATTGCACATTATTAATTACTGACTGTAGTGTATCGGCGTGAGTGGAGTTAATTTTTTTGAGGTTGCTATAGTGAGTTTGCAGTAAGTTAATATCCTGGGTTTTCCAAATAATTTTTTTCTTGGCAGCAACTTCAGAAATTTGTTCTGCTAGTTCTCTTCGCAGTTCTGGCAGAGAATCAAAATGTTTCCAGGTTTCCTTAAAAACTTCCATTACTTTCACTCCCTGGTCATGGGTAGGTTTCTCTGGTTGCATTTTAGGCTTACCAACCCATTGCATAAGAGTTTCTACTTGTGGTTTACCACCTCCCAAAAAATGAGCTACAAACCTGATTTGACCAACCTCAGAGGGATAAGAGTGAACTGAATCTAGAACTTGCACAACAACAGGCAAATCTTGTTGCCCTAGTTTTATGAGTGCCTCTGCTGCTGCTTTACGGACACCAGAGTCAGGATCTTCTTTGAGTAGTAGGATAAGTTGTGGAGCTTGTTCCTTGGCTTGCATCTGCCCTAGTGCCTCTGCTGCTGCACCACGGACACCAGAGTCAGGATCTTCTTTGAGCAGTTTAGCAACTTGTGGAGCTTGTTCCTTGGCTTGCATCTGCCCTAGTGC